>NZ_JBIWFQ010000022.1:0-97972 GCF_044763105.1 Lysinibacillus sp. NPDC096212
ACTATCTCCTATAGGAAATCCAACAGATTCCCCAGTTGTCCGGATCAACTGGAAATTCTATCGGAAAGAGCTCTTACTACTAATATACGAGGGGTGATCAATATGAAAATTACAGGAAAATCCCACGTTTATGGCGATAATATTGATACAGACCGTATTATTCCAGGGAAATATACAAAAACATTAAATTTACAATCACTAGCTGATCATGTACTGGAAGATTTAGATCCAGAGTTCAGTAAAAAAGTAGCAGAGGGTGATATTGTTGTTGCAGGAGAAAACTTTGGTTGTGGTTCATCACGCGAGCAAGCACCACTTGCATTAAAAACAGCTGGTGTTTCATTAATCATTGCAAAATCCTTTGCCCGTATTTTCTTTAGAAATGCCATAAACATCGGCTTACCCATCATCGAACTGAAAGATTATCAAATTCAGCCAGGTGACATCGTTGAGGCAGATCTAATTTCAGGCATTGTTACAGTAAATGGACAATCTTATACAGGGACAAAAATGCCCGAAGTAATGGTTGATATTTTGAATAATAATGGCTTAGTAAATTATTTAGCTGAGCATAAAACATATAAGTTATGACGGAGCATTTACTTGTTCTTGAAGCATTGACAAAACTCGCTGCGGACAATGTTGCAGATGGTGAAATGTCATATCATAAAACATGATGTACAGATTGCATTGTTAAAAGGCTATTCCAACTGAATATTTAACTGATTCCAACATAAATACAAAGCCCCTCTTTTGAACAAAGCTAGATTAAAGAGAGGCTTTTTAAAATCTTATTTTACCCATACTATTTTTCTATTCTTTATAACCGCTTCAAAACACATTCGTATAATATTTGTAGTCCAATTTCCAACTCTTCATATGTTCCATATGCATATGATAATCGAATATGCTGTGTATCTTGAGGATCGTAAATATAGCCGGGATTAATGAGAACTTGTCGATGCAATAGCTTGGTAAATAAGTCTTTATCAACGATTGGCTCATGAAACCTAAGCCAAATATAGAAGCCACCTTTCGGCTTATCCCAACTAGCAATTTCCGTAAATCTCTCTTGTAATATACCCTCAACAAAGTTGGCTCTCAGTAATAATTCTTTCCGCAAACTTTGAATATGCTTCTCATACTTACCAGATTGCAACCAATGCAGCACAATTTCCTGTGAGATGGCGCTTGATCCGTAATCTGTCTGCATTTTTATATCTGCTAACCGCTCAATCACTGTAGTTGGACCGATTAACCAGCCAATACGGAGTCCGGGGCTTAATGTTTTCGAAACACTCCCAATATAAAGGACTTGCCCGCTATCATCCATTGATTTAATTGGAGACGTTGCCGCTTCAAATAGCAATTCATGATAGACGTCATCCTCAATGATAGGAATACGAGATGCTTTACACGCTTCATAAAGTTCCCTTTTTTCAAGCGACGTCCATACCCCACCAGTTGGATTGTTTAACGTAGGTACAGCATAAAATACAGCCTGCCTTTTTCTTTTCTTTTGAGCTAAGGTTTGTGCAAGCTGTTCATCACGTTCGATAGACAGCATTTGCATACCTACAGATTGGAAAGGATGGACTGAATTTAAATAAGACGTCTGTTCCTGGAATACGATAGAACCCTGCTCAAGCAGCCCAACAGCAACCAATTGCAATGCTTGAAGTGCACCAGAGACAATACAAACATTTTTGGGCTTTGCATAGATCCCCCTTTTTTTCACGTATTCGCAAATCGCTTCTCGAAGTTTATCGCTACCTTGTGGTGATGAATAGCCTAAAGCTTTCGGCTGCAAAGAGAGCTCTTTCAAAGACGCTTCAATTTCAGTAGTGGGCAATAAACTAGGTGCAAGCTCTCCAGTTCCCAATCGAATGATATCATCGCGCTGCTCGTATTCATTGATTAATTGAATGGTATGATAATTGGGCTTATGGAGACTCGTGTCTATGTACTTTTGCCAATTTGGTTGTGTTTGTGTAATTAATGAATCCCATGAATTTTGTGCTACATAAATACCTGAGCCTACCTTCGATTCCAATATTCCTGCTGCTTTTAACTCCTCTAACGCCTGCTGAACAGTACTGCGATTGACCCCGAACTGCATAGCTAGCTGTCTTTGTGTCGGTAGCTTTGTTCCTGCCACCCAATCTCCACGTTCTATATGCTCAGTAATCCACTGAATAATTTGCTGCTGTAATGTCATTTCTCCCTGTCTACTTGGTTGCCAGCTCATTCGTATCACCTCAAACATATCAATTATACCTCGGCATAATTGCTTTCGGAATCGGCTTTATACTTAGGCCTGCACGATGCAGGTCAGTTAGCCTAAGAACTCCTTTCCGATTTCGTAACATCCGCCGGAGGCTTTAACTTCTTTCAGCGGGTGTCCAAACAGCCGCTAAAAGAAGTTAAAATTGGATGGCTTAAAAACCACCCAATTGGTCGTTTTCTTTTAGTTATATCATATCTAAAATGTTTAGTGAAAGGAGGAATTTCATTGGAAGCATTTCTACATGGAATGATTTTAGCATTTGGACTTATTTTGCCCCTTGGCGTACAAAATGTCTTTGTCTTTTCCCAAGGTGCGACTCAGCCACATCTAGTTCGGGCCTTACCCGCCAGCATCACTGCCTCAATTTGTGATACGCTTCTAATACTACTTGCGGTATTCGGTTTATCTATAATTGTGTTGCAATTTGAGTGGTTACGTATCGCCTTGATGAGTGTTGGGATACTTTTCTTACTTTATATGGGCTATACAATTTGGCGCTCAAATCCTGCATCTACCGATAATAACGAGGCACTTCCTGTAAAAAAACAAATTTTATTCGCGGTCTCTGTCTCTCTCTTAAATCCACATGCCATTTTAGATACAATAGGTGTTATCGGGACGAGTGCTTTAAAATATAGTGGGACGGAGCAAATGTTGTTCACTGCAGCATGTGTTTTGATTTCTTGGTTATGGTTTTTCGGTCTTATCATTGCTGGAGCATCCTTGAAAAGACTTGATAGCTCTGGGAAGCTTATGAATATTTTTAATAAATGCTCAGCGATTTTTATTTGGGCAACCGCTCTCTATCTTGTTAGTGGTTTACTGTAACGTATTCACTAAAAACGCTCAGGATACTAGTTTTTATTAAAAATCAAGAGTTAAAGTAATACACTTAATAGAATAGTATCCTATATAGATTGTGCAACATTAAAATACACTTTTTTTAAGCTGAACTAATTTTGATATTAGATCAGCTTTTATTTATGTTTAAAGACCTGCTCTATTTGTAAAAAAGCGTCTCTACTTATTGTAGAAACGCCCCCCGTTAGTTGAAGAAGAAATAGTCATTCTCCCCTTTGATGAAAAGCCTCTTATGTTTAAAATTGGTTATAATTTTATTCCATTCTTTCTAGATAACCATTCTTCAAATTGGCTTAAGGATTCAATATTATCGTTTATAACTGATTGATAAATATCTATACTAAAAAATGCCTTGCGATATTTAGGATGACTATGCAATTGTTTTTTTAATTCCAATATTGATTTTCTTTTAATGTCATCAAGTTGAATTTTTATTTCTTCTACATCATTTTGTTTTTTCTTAACTTCTTCTGAACCAATAGCCCAAATATCAATTTTCCATTGGTGTCCAAATAAGTTTGTATGTACTCCCCAATATAGCCCATTTGGTAAATGTGGTGTTTTCCCAATTAACTCATTTCTAAAACTCATTTTTGTTGGTTTTAATTTAATTGAAATTTCTTTCCCTAACTCAAAAAAATTGTCATTATTACTTGTGTCTGTTTCAAGGTAAATATCTAAATCTCTCCACGTCATCAACTTTAACGAATAACTACCACTTACTTTAGGATTACCGTACTTTTTTAAGGCATCGTACAATCCTAATTTGTATAGAATTTCGTTTGCCTCGTCTAATATATCTGAGTTCAATTTTTCTAAATCTATACTCAAGCTAACACCTCCAATGAATTTCTAGTATTTGTAACGGGTTTGAAATTTTTCGTATGTCAGTTATTTGAATAAGTAAGGATTTTAATCATTTAATTAGCACCCAGAATTGCACATATCTATGTATTCTAGTAGTTGAGATAATAATCCTTCTTCAAGTAAAGCCCCCGTTAGCCATCCATGTAGCGCAAAAACCAGCACTACACCACAGAAAATGAAAGATGATTAAGTTCTTTCATGGGAGTTTAATAAGAAAAGCAAATCTAATAAAGAATAGTACATACTTATGATACGGTTCACCTTAATGTAGTTAGTTTCCATTTTCTATATAAATATCCTTACCAGCTATTCATAGCTATTTTCACCCAGACAACGTATAATAAGAGAAGCAGAAGAAGAATTCATTTTTCCTCTAGTTAAAAAAAGAGGTGCAATTACTTGAAACAGTTTGAAAAAGCATTACCTGAGCAGTATGAAACATTAAAAAAACAGGCCAATTATACGTCTAGCTGGCGAGAGCGTTTAGACGCAGTCGAAATGTTATCGGCTTATCAACATGACAAAATCATAGATTTATTAAAAAATCGTATGCAGCATGATACTGTCAACAAGGTGCAATTAGCAGCCTATGAAGCACTCGCGGCGTTTGGTGAGGACGTAGAGAAGCCATCACCTGCACGTTTTGATATTATCAAAGGCACAGACAAAATTTTCCTGCGGGTGAAAAAGAGCTTGCCGAAGGACCATACAGTGGTAGACTTTGCGGATAAACTAAAACGTATGCGTTTAGATGTCTTTGATGCGTATGAAGGCGACAAAGGTGTAGAATTTATGAACTGGTTAGAGGAACGTTGGGCAAAACTATAATCAGTAGTTTTGCGATTTATGAAGGAAAGTCATTCTCTCCGCTTGTGGAGGGAATGGCTTTTTCTTATCTTACGCTGCGGTTCATCGAAAACTAATATTAAATTGTATTACTTCTTTTCTTTGATCATCCGTCTTTATTGTTTAATGATAAAACAAACACCTTATTAAACTAACCTGCTTCGTTAGTTTAAGAGCATTTATTCACAAACTTATACTCCTTGTTTCATTTTGGAGAGTGTTAGAGAAATACAAAGTTCTAAAAACTAACTGTATTTTTTAGTTTAAGAACCTTTTTATACTTTATATAGCAAGCTATTCTCCAAGGAATTAAATAACAAGTAGCAGCATAATTAAACCATCATTTCGTATTTCATAATCTGACCATAAAATAAGAGGAATAGAAAAACCCACTCCTAAAAAAATTGCTATAGATAATTGAAGGTATGTGACGTGCACAGAAGCGTTTAGAAAAAATGAAAATCCTGGTGTCAAAAATAGAAGGGGAAGAATTATTCGCCCTCCTCTGCCTTTGGTTGGTTTGTACATAGAACGGATTCTGCGAACTAAAATGAACAATCCAAAAATAATGATAAATGCTTATTTGAACAAGCAATACATAGCGTATGCGTTGGAACTCAATATGTTAAAAAATATGCAAGTGAAGTGATTTCTAAAGAGGATGTAGCAAATAGAATTAGAAATTTTTTGAGGCAGGATGAACGACAATCAGGCGCTATTATGGGTTAATAAAAAATCCCAATTTCTCAATTTGAATACTAGGAAATCGGGATTTTATTTGATGTAACAGTTCGATCTGCTTTTAAATCGCTTTGTTGTGTGCAATATTCAATCAATTTTAATCATCGTTTATAAATTTGAGCGCTTAGCTGGCCATGAACCTTGTAGTTTACGAAGTTGTACAATTTGTCCTGTATGATAAGCGTCATGCAAAAGGATATTTAGATATTGTTGCCAAACTGGAAGAGAAGGACTAGGTTGATCCAATACTGCTTCTTGAAAGGATGCTAATGAAGATTTTAAGGCATCATGTACGTGAAGCGTTCGCTTCACTGTTTCTTGCCAAGCATCTTCATCATTAGCTTCACCTTGGATAAACGTTTCATCATTATTTTGTGGAGCAACAAATGTGTCATCTTTATATAAGCGAGAAAGTAAGCGCTCTTTAAAGGTTAGTAAATGGTTTGCATTTTCCCAAATCGTATTAGAGGCCTTTCCTTCTGGTTGCCAACATGCTTGTGCAGCAGTGAGATTCTTTAATGCTTCTGATAACGGTGGGTACCATTCTTCTTCGTAAAAAACTTGATTGACTCCATTTTGCAAGAGTCCTTTTTTACTCATTTGGATCGCCTCCTTTTTTGTAACTCTCTAAACATTACTTACTATTAATTTATCAAATTTTTCGAAAATAGTACATAGGAGTGAAAATATACATGGTCTTTATATTTGTGTAGCCTGAACTTTAATTAACGATCTTCCACAATCGGGCGTATTTCTTTAATAAAGAGATGCGTATTTTTAATTAAAGTGCCATATTCTTGAATAATCGATTAGACTGTATAGCAACTTGCGCCGTTAGTAAAACGTATCGATCAAGAACCCCCTTGTTACCAAGCAATGGTTATTAAGTCAGGTTCAACGAATTCTATTACAAATTTAGGTGATGGGCAAAATACATACTGTTGATAGGCATCTTCTGCTGCTAAATGAATAATATTTTCAATAATCCCAGAAGTCTAGACTTACCCATTCAATTATGGGGATGCTCGCTATAAATTCAGTTTTCATTTTTTCCTTTTCTTCAACATCTAACATCCTAATACTTTCTTTAGTTGAGAACGGCTCCAACATCCAATCTAATTGCATCTGTAATTCATTATTTCTTTCTCTTTTTACTTTTGCAAGAGAAACTCTAATCTTATTTTCCGATCATTCGTGTCCATTGTCCACCTTCTCTTCTTACTTTTTCCTGCAATGATAACTGACTTTTTCTGTTTTACATCCGTTTAAAGAAAAAAGAGCTGCCTTCGCAACTCAATGATCTTTAATTAATGCAATAAGAAACTAGAATTTAATCTAATTTTTTTACAAATAAAACTCTGTCTTGATTTGGTCCGTCATATTCTGTATTTATTGACAGATCATCAACACTTCTATCTCCATCTTCAATTTCAAAACCCATCTTGGTATGATAGGCAATCGAAACTTTGTTGACAGGTGACGTTACACATCGAACAATACTTCGATTATTTTGCTTTACCACATTAAAAAATTCATTGTATAAATGGTTTCCAATATTATGCTTTCTGTATTCAGGATGAACTCCAACGAAATGAATATACGCCTCATTTGCATGAGTTTGAGAAAGGAATCCTATTAGAAAACCAACAAGTTTACCATCCTTTTCTGCAATGAAACTTGTTTGTGTAAAATGGTCGAAGAATAACTTTGGTAACATATCAGACATATTCCTGCCACCCCACCACTCATTGATTAGAGGTGAAATTACATAGTAGTCTGAACCTTTAACTGAACGAATTTCCATCTTAATCCCCCTTTTTATGTAAAAATCTATTTAAACTAATATTAACATTAAAGCAAACTATATATTATTCTTTATGCAACTAACCTACTTAGCACAAGAATCTATTGCTCTAATTGAACAATTTCGCCCCGTTAGTGCACCCCGTTAACAAAATATCAAGTAAATGTTAATTTAATGGGTATTTAATTTTTTCGTTTAATTTCTCTGCTTGATTTATAAAGGAATCCATATTTGTACTTATAGTAATATTTAATCCTAATCCTACTTCACGGAGTGTTTCCCGCAACTCTTCAAAATTCTTTTTATCCTCTTCGGTTAAATCAACAAATCTATATAATTCATCTTTAGGATATTGATTTAATTTAGAATAAAAATGTTCAAGAATGTCGTTGTCACTTTTAGAAAGCGTTCCCAATTGCTTTCCAGTAGTCATACCAAGCCAAATTCCATTCAATACATCTCCTAATTTAGTTGTAACCAAATTGGGTTCGGACCAGTTATCATCAATCTGATTTTCTATCAAACCTTCCAATTCTACTAAATTACGCTGTACTTCCGTAACGAAAACTTGCTCTTTAACAAAATTCATTTTTATAATTCCCCAAGCTACAACTGCGATAAGAAATATGTTCAAACCTATTGAAATTCGAAATAGCACTTTTTTCCTTTTACTCAACTTCATTCTCCCCTTCCAACAAAATTTTACCATAAATATCCTTTGTGGTTATTGAAGTATTTACGCCGTTAGTTGACTAAGAAAAAGATGGAATCTCTACGGAATCCAATCTTGAAGTAAAGCCCCGTTAGCTTAAAAAGGGGTAGCGCAACAAACGTGAATTTCGTACGCTAAGCAAATTTTTAGAGAAAAAGCCGATTTACTCTATGTTTAGAGATAATCGGCTTTGTAAATCAAAGCGGTAAAATAATATGTAGCTTTATGAACCTTATAAATATATATCATTACTTAAATCAGGATTCTTAGTATTCTATAATCAATTAATCCTCATCATAACAATTATCTACAGATTCTTGTAAAGAATCTAATAAATAAGTTCCTTTGAAAAACGACTTCAAAAGACAACAGGGCACTCGCCATCGTTCATTTGATTGGCATTCTAAAGTCTTTCAAACTTTCTCCAAGAATATGGTGTGAAAACCACATCAAATTTTGCTTCATAATAGCCACATTAATTCCAGGCTGGTCAGAACTATATGCCATTCCTTTAAAAATAATTAATTCTGTATCGACTTCCATATCCCTTAATCCTTGATATAGTTCATATGCATTTGGAGTTGGAATTCTTGCATCCTTTTCGCCATGTTGGATTAAAGTCGGGGTACAGGCGGATTTAATATATGTCATTGGTGATGTTTTAGTATAGATTTCTGGATCGTTCCATGGATCATTTCCTAAATACATCTTAATAAAGTAAGGTATATCTGTATTTACATAATGGCTACTCCAATTTGTAATTCCACCTCCAACTGAAATGGCTTTAAATCTACTACTAAATGTAGAACAGAAAGCTGATATATATCCCCCGTTGCTCCATCCCATAACCCCTACTCTCTCTTTATCTGCAATTCCTTTGTCAACTAGTGTATCCACTCCAGAAATAACATCATCGTAGTCAGCAATTCCCAGTTTTCTGTAGTTTGCTGTTAGAAATTTATTGCCATAACCAGAGCTTCCCCTGTAGTTTGGTTCTAAAACGATAAAGCCTTTTTCGATAAACTGTTCAATAGGATATTTCTCATTAAAACAGTCTGAAAATATTGGAAAGGATGCCCAAGCCGGTCCACCATGAATTACTACTAATAAGGGATATTTTTTATTTGCGTCAAACTCTACTGGGGTTGATAAAACTCCCTCTATTTCAAGACCATCACTACTTTGCCATGAGATTATTTCCCTGTTACTTTTAAGCTTTCCTTTAAAAAAGCTATTTTCATTCGTTATTTTTTTATCGTCTAAATAGATTTCAAAGGTTTCATTTGTTATCGCCTTATTATAGGATATATGATTTCCATCACTTGTTATAGAAGCCTCCATTATAAAGCTATCTACTTTTTCGCTTAACATTTCCACAGTGCCATTCTCAGATACAACCCAATAAGATAATTAGTTTTATTCTGCCATCGAATTAAAATTCCTTTAGCTGTCCACCGTAATGGCATAACCGTACTATCAAAATCTGTTAAAGGTTGAAATAGCTCTCCGCTATTAATATCATAAATCTCTAGCGTACTGTCTTGTATATGGGTCTTATAATAATCCTTCTCCCTTATGCTTGCTGAGTAACATATTTTGCTACCTTCAGGGGAGAAGCAAACACTCCCTCCCAACAATTTATCTATATTTATCTTTTGTAGCTCTCCAGCTTTAATATCTAGTAAGTATAGATTTCCTTTAATAAAATCTCCCATATTCGGACTTGGTGTAGCCATAAATACAACCTTTTTCCCACCATTTGAAATATCAAATTCATGGATATGAAAATCCTTACCATCCGTTAGTTGATAAATAACGCTATTTCCGTGTTCACCTTTATCATTTTGGATCTCTTTTTCTATTTCAATGTAATATAAACAACTATTTTGATATTCCTTACCTATATGATAGAAATCTCCATATAGTTCCTTACGTTTCTTTATCGTCTCAGATTCTTTTGACTGTGCAACATAATAAAATCCATTGCCAGTAGGCTCCCATTTGAATTTACTGACCCCTTCTTTCTAATTAGTAATTTGAACCCCACTATGACCATCTATGGACTTAACAAAGATCTGATTTTTCTTATTATCCCCGTCACCAACTGGGCTAAGGTATGCGATAGCTCTAGAATTTGGAGACCATAAAGGGTATGTACTCTCTATATCCCTAGTTGTTAATTGGTAACACTGCCCCTTATCTTTTTCATATATCCATACATGATTCCTATATGTATTATCTTCCCAGTTAGCTGTCTTCTTTACAAATGCTACGTTTTTGCCATCATCACTTATGTTTGTATCTGATAAGGTTGGTAATGAAATAATCTCTTCTATACTTGGATATGTTTTTTCATTCATATTCATTAATTAACCCCTCTCGTTAAATCTCTTCCAATAAAGTTAGCAGGTACAGGACTTAGTTCTAATTCTCTTGCCCAAACAGAAAGTTGACCTATGTGGTGAATTTCGTGAGTAACTATATGGTGTAATATTTCGTCAACAGTGTATTTATCTTCATCCCAAGAAACACTGACTAATTTTTCTTTTAAATCTCCTACATTTGTTTTTATAAATTCAGCTATTTCATTTCGTAATTTAACTGAAAGAGATTTAACCTTTTCAAGTGTAGGATAATCAGCAAACTGAAATACTACATCTTCTTTGCCTTGAATACCACGAATCCAACTATATTCCACATCAATTATGTGAAAAAGTGTATATAATATATTTCCTACTCCACCCCTGCGGTCTTTTAACAACTCTTCAATTGTCAGTTGATTGCACCAGTCAAACCATTCATCTCTTACCTGCCAGTTGTATTCAAATAATTTAATCATTGTAAGCACTCCAATCTAGCTTATTACAATATATTTCGATATAAATCCAACTATTTCCTTCTTCAACTAACCAGCGCCGTAGTTCGAGTATGATTCTTCACAAATTCTTGATATTCGTAATAAGTAGTAGATTACCTTATTTATTAATTTCCTCTATTGTTCATTAGTTTACTGTAGTATGGGCTACGCTGCGGCTTTTTCCTTTTCAATCGCCATGAACTATTTGAAACCTTTTCCATTTTCATCCGTAAATTAATTACAACAATTTTCCTTTATTATTATTCGGAGGTACTTAAATGAACTCTTTTGCACTTATGGCCTTTTCTTTTGCTTGTTTATCATTCGCCTTTGCTGTCTCAGCTGATGCTAAGATTAAAAAGTTAGAAAAACGTATCGAAGAACTTGAAAGAAATAAGTAATTACTTGAATACATAATGGGATTATAGAGCGATTTAATCGCTCTATTTTTGTTTAATCCTCAAAATGTTCACTATTATTGCTGATACAAAAAAATCTTCGTAAATATACTTGTTTAATTAATAATACCGTAGACTTAATTACCAAAATAAAGGATAATTACCAATATACTTAATAAAAGGAGGTATTAATTTTTCATGTTAAAAAAATTTAGTTTTACAGTTTTACTTTCTGCCATCCTACTACTATTTACATTTTCTATTGGTGCTAGTAAAGCACAAGCAGGTTATGCAGATAACCCTAGTAAACTATACTATGATTTAGCAGACCAAGTTTACAAAGTCGGAAATAAGACAAATGCTGAAATCCAACATGCAATCAATCTTGAACATGGTCCAAATAAATTTAAAGTGATTGATTCGGTAGACATTAACTCTAATCAAAATCATAAGATGGGAGCACCTAGTTACAATTTAGATAGAACTGGCTTTAAAGCAATGACAGTTGTTATTGCCGATCCAAATGGTAGTAAGAAACTATTCATTGCCTTTGCAGGTTCAGAAGATGTTTCAGATTATGCAACAGCAGCATCATCATTATTGAATGGTAGTGTTCCAGGCCAATTACATCAAGCGCACCTCTACCTTAACTATATCTATGATAAATTTGGTTATAAAGACTACCAATGGTATTTTACAGGACATTCTTTAGGTGGATGGTTGGCAGCGAAGTCCTACTTAGACGTTCGTGCTGGAATAACAGTAGTTTCTAACCAAAAGTTTACTCATTATGGTCCTATCAAAAAGGAAAAAATTAGCGGAGTATATACTTTTAATGCTTTACCAGTAGCTAAGTCACAAATGACTGATACTCAATGGACTGCAAACAAAAACCGTACATATCACAGTGATGTAAAAAACCTTTTCGTTGATAATGAATGGTTAAATAGTATACACGATATGCATTCTAGCAAACTATCGTATATCGGTGAAGAAGGTGCAGTGAATAAAAAAATTCCTCATTACACTTCTTTGGATTATTCACCATTAACTCCACTCATAGATATCGTTAACTACTACCGAATTAACAAAAATAAAAATATTGTGGACTATCACAGCATAAAATATCTTTCAAATGACGTGTATCATTAAGTTTTTATTAAAATGTGTATTCATTACTGAATACACATTTTTTTGTCCATTTAGTTTTGCTTAAAATGTACAGTATTTAAATTACGATTTTCTTTTCTAAAGTCCAATATTGTTTAACCGAATCGCTGGCAAAAGCTTTATCTAAGATTGTTTGGATTTTCTGCAAGATTTCATCTGTAACGCATTCATTAGCTCTGTCAGTCCCAATCCTCATACATTTCTAGGTACTCATTTTCGATATAATCTGTAATCATTCGATTAGCGTCTGGAGTCCATGTTTGTGATTAATTAATTTCATTCTCCTACTGCACATTTTCTTTCAGATATTCACTCAATATAGTGTTGTAATTTAATACTGCACTTTGATATATCCTCTCTGTTAGTTAAATAACGGAGAGAAAAATTTACAGATACTAAACTTTTATAAATATACTCGAACTATATCCTTAAACACAAAAAAGCTGAACTAATATCAAAATTAGTTCAACTTAAAAATAGCAAATAAAAATGTTGTACATTGTTTTAAGTGCATTATTTAAACAATTAACTTACTTTTAGTTACCTGAGCGTTCTTTACATCGTTCTGTGCTTTTTTCTGGCGACTCCAAAGCAGTTTCCGGGCTTACCTGATCACTCTTCTGTCTTCCAGATTACCTGAGCATTAAAGATTTTACAGCTTAAAATAAACAGTAATTTTTTCATCAAACACTTTTGTCTCTATATATCGTTCGCCATGATCGTCACTCAGATAATGAATATCATTTAACAACACATTGGCCTTTAGTAACGCTTCGTGTTGCTGGATGATAGTTGTTGCTTTGGCACTTCCAGCAATCGAAATCGAAACATATTGCTCAACAGGGAGTTTCCATTTTTTGCGTGTATCTTGAATTGTGCGAATTAATTCCCTTATTTGCCCTTCCTCAAGTAAGCTAGCTGTCAAATGAACATTCATAAGGACTCGACAAGAAGCATCTTCACTTAAGACGTAATGTTCCTTCACGATAGATTCAGTTAACACATGCGCTTTTAATAATGTTACCTGTTCTCCATCGATCGTTAACGGAACTGAACCTGTTCGCTGTAATACATTTTTCTCCTCATCATTTAAATTCACTACGTAATCTTTTACTTTGTTCACTTTTGCTCCAAATGCTGCACCAGCCGTTTTAAAATTAAGCTTATAATGAACTGTTTCGTAAGCTGAAAAATCATTTGTCCAAACGCATTGTTTTATATTTAATTCATCTTTCACGAGCTCGCTATATGGTTGATAATCTGATAACTCGCCGTCAACAGAGACAATGATTTCACTTAACGGCTGCTTTACCTTGATCCCTTGACTATTACGTATGCTACGGCCTAGCTCAACGATTGTTAAAATATTCGCCATCTCTTTTTCAAGCTTAGCATTAACGAGCGATTCATTGTATGTTGGGTAGTTTTGTAAATGAACACTTTTCCCTGATAATTGTCGATATAAATCCTCTGCGATAAATGGAGTGAATGGTGCTAGTAATTGACAAATTGTCGTTAGTAGCTCATACAGCGTACTATAAGCACCTCGTTTATCCTCTGTCAGCCCATTTGCCCAAAATCTTGCTCGTGAACGACGGATATACCAGTTACTTAGCTCTTCCACAAGCTTGCCGATTTCGCGTGTTGCCTGTGTAAACTGGTAATCATCCATAGATTTTGTCACAAGCTGAATTGTATGATGTAATCGAGACAATACCCAATGATCTAGTTTTGTGCGAGTGCCAGTCTTGTTAGCATCGTACTGGAAGCCATCTATTTCTGCATATAGCTGATAAAATTTGAACGTATTATCTAGTGTATCGACTAGCTTTGATTTCGCATCCATCACTATTTTTGTTGAAAAACGTTTGGGATTCCAAGGAGAACTATCGACTAAAAACGCCCATCGTAAAGCATCCGCTCCGTACTGCTCTATCAGTTCAACTGGCTCTAACGCATTTCCTTTACTTTTCGACATTTTCTGTCCATGCTCATCTAAAACATGCCCTAAAGAAAGTACATTTTTATAAGGTGCCTTTCCTGTGAATAAGGTAGAAACCGCTAATAAACTATAGAAAAAGCCTCGTGTTTGATCGATGCCTTCGATGACCACATCCGCCGGAAATTGATTGTTAAAAGTAGTTAGGTCACCGAAAGGATAATGATGCTGCGCAAATGGCATGGATCCACTATCAAACCAAACATCAATCACTTCAGGTGTACGTTCCATGTCACCACTACACTTTGGACAAGTACACACAACCTCGTCAATATACGGCTTGTGAAGCTCAATGTCATCTATAGTACCCTTCGCTAGTTCTTTTAAAGATGCAATACTATTTGGTGCCACTTCATGACCACAATCCTGACAAACCCACACATTTAGCGGTGTACCCCAATAGCGATTACGGCTAATATTCCAGTCCACTAGGTTTTCTAAGAAATTGCCAAATCTACCGTGCTTAATGTGATCAGGATACCATGTAACTTGTTCATTATTTTGTAAAAGTTTATCTTTCATTGTAGACATATTGATAAACCAGCTGTCAGTCGCGTAGTAAAGCAATGGTGAATCACAGCGCCAGCAATGTGGATAGCTATGCTCATATTTTTCCTTATCAAACAATAGCTCCTTTTTAGCGAGCATTTTAATGATTTCGACGTCGCAATCTTTCACAAATTTACCGGCAAGCTCTGGAACCTCTTCTGTATAGCAACCCTTTAAATCAACAACATTGACAAACGATAGCCCATTTTGCTGAACCGTTTTATAATCGTCCTCCCCATATGCTGGCGCGATATGGACGATACCAGTTCCACTATGCTCTGTGACATAATCCGCTAATACAACGACATGCCCCTTATCAACTGTGACATAAGAAAATGGTGGGGTGTACGATACACCTTCAAATTCATGCCCCTCATGTTCACTTAACACTTCCACAGAATCAGCAAAAACTTTATTCACTAGTGATTTTGCTAAGATATAGACTTTATTGTGCTGCTTCACTCGAACATACATGAGCTTAGGATTCATGGCTAATGCAACATTGGCAGGTAATGTCCATGGAGTCGTTGTCCAGCCAAGAAAATATTCATCTTTATCCTTTAGCTTAAACATTGCCGTGACAGATAAATCCTTTACATCTTTATAGCCCTGCGCAACTTCATGAGAGCTTAATGATGTTTGACAACTAGGACAATAAGGTGAAACGCGGTGGCCCTTATACAAAAGCTTCTCCTTGTGCACATGACTTAAAATATTCCAAACAGACTCAATATAATCATTACTTAACGTTAAATATGGGTCATCCATGTCAATCCAATAGCCTAGCTGCTCTGTAAAGGAGCGCCATTTCTTCTCATAGGTAAAGACACTTCCCTTACACTCTTGAATAAATTGTTCGACACCATATTTCTCAATTTCTTGCTTGCCAGAGATACCTAGCTTTTTTTCCACGCCTAACTCTACAGGCAAACCATGTGTATCCCAGCCAGCTTTACGCTCAACTAAATAACCTTGCATCGTTTTATAACGAGCCACGACATCTTTAATTGTTCTGCCAAATGCGTGCCCTACGTGTGGTAAGCCATTCGCTGTTGGAGGACCTTCGTAAAATACAAAAGGCTTATTGTTAGAACGATTCGCAACAGACGCTTGGAACGTTCCTTCTTGTTCCCACAACTGACGAATACGCGTTTCTCTTTCTACAGTCGTTTCTTTCTTCTCATTAGCTTGCATGTAAATTCCTCCTATACTAATTGTATAAAAGGCATACAAAAAACCCCGTCCCAAGTAAGGGACGGGGTTAACCGCGAATACCACCCTAATTCTATTGAATCAACGTTCAATAGCACTTAGCAACGTACAATCATACGTGTTCTTTTTAACGGTAGACACCCGGATTAGCTTACTATGTTCAGCCAATCTTCTCAGAGAGGATCTTCATGTAACACTTGCACACCGACTTCCACCAATATGTCGGCTCTCTGTAGAACAAAATGAAACACTACTTTTTCTCATCAACGAATTTGTATGCTTTTATTGTCACTCATCTTAACAAACTAATTTTTGTCTGTCAATAATTTCAAAGTACTAATATTGGTAGTGTTTTCCTTATAATTCATTGAGACATGCTTCAATGCTTTTATGAAGAGCTGCGAACTTAGGCTTTCCATTTGTATTAATATAAAAGCTTTTTACAAAGGTTTTGCAGTTAAAAACTAAGATTCTGTGATGCTGTACATCGAGCTGTCCTTTTTTTACTTTTAAAGTAGCAGGTAATTCTTGCAGCAATTTAATGAGCTCTTGCTCCTCTAAACCATGCTCAAGCATTGTGAAAATAGGCACTAAAATCCGTTCATCTTCTTCGTGAATGAAAGCATAATTTTCTTGCAAAATGGCGTTGTATAATGCGCTTACAATTTCACAATAAGAGGCTTTATTTAATTTCGGATTTTTCACCAATTCATCGATTGCATCAGCCATATGGGCAACACTATGAGCCCACCCTTTCACCGGAACGTAGCCTCTTACATCCTTTTCTGCCGCTAAATAAGCTAGTACTTTATCTTTACAATCAGCGATTTTCTGTTGGGATAAAAAATCATCTGCGTTATCTCTAAACAATATTAGGGCAATCAATAGTGACGTAAATGTACGGGTAAAAACTAAATCTGATTCGCTTTCTTCAATACCCTTGTATAATAAATTATTCAAACATTCCTCTAAAAGCTCCGTTAAAAGTGAATGCTCTAGTAAGTTTTTTTCATGAATCAATTCATAAAACGATCCATAAATTAAGTTATCTCGTAATTCACTATCTAATGAACCGATATGTAGCATCATTGATTGTATGAGATCGGTATGATCCTTTTGCTGCCATGTAATAGCTCCACTTTGTAATTCTTTGAGTATTTCTTTTAATTCATCTTCCTTCAATAAGTTTTCATTTTGTAGTATACGCACTGTTTCTCTCCTTTTCATGTTTGCTTTTAATCGAATAATCAAAAACCACTTTCACGATAAATGCCATCAAGCTTCCATCCCTCATTAAACCGTACATAAGTAAACTCCTTCTGCTCGTTGTCCATTACAACAATTACTTTGCTTTTCCAAGGAAAGGTCACCGCACGCACCTTTCCATTTCTGACCTCATTGATTTGGTCAGACAAAGAGAGCAGAGTAGATGGAGTAACACTATTTTGTATCAAATATTGCGGACGGTCAGAGCTATCTTGCAACTCCTTCATTACATGTTCATGAAAGGCAATCACTTTTTTATTAGTATCATACATACTAATCCCAAGTGAACCAATGCATAAAACGAGTAGACTTCCCAATAAAATGACATTCTTTTTCTTTAACCCTATATAAAATCCCCATTTATCTTCCTTTTTGTATAAGAAATAATATATGCCTATACATAATGGCCAAACAAAAAGAATTTGCCACATTAACACCACCCAAAAGTCATCACCAAAAGACACTAAATATCTAATCATATTATGATTTAAAAACCAAAGAGGCAAAGTCCAACGCCAAGCTGAATTTTCCTGGGAAAGACTTTTAAAATAGATAAGTATAAGTGGAAAAGATAGAATAAATGCTAACGAATTGTCCATTATTACAGTTATCAATGCTTTATTCACTCCCCAGTACCTATTTTTTAAGAAAACACCATCATACAAATACTTACAATAATTGTACCCTAATCCAAATATATAAAACAGCTAATAAAAAAGCTAGACATTCTTGAAATTTTCGAATGTCTAGCCTTGATTTATTTATGATCTTCGAGTATTTTCATGCTATCTATATCTGCAAAGGTTATTTTAGATTCGGCTTTTTCCCTTCCTATATCTATACTATATTTCACTTCTACATTATCTCCAAGCGACAATGTTGTAGGAGCATCGATTAATGGGAACCACGTACCATTACCGTGTTTTTGTACAATGTCATCAATTGATAATTTACCAATATCCGATTTATCTGCATAGGAAACAACTAAAAATTCATGTTCCTTGATTGCTACGATTAACCCCTTTTTAGAATGGAGTTCTTTTTCCCCAACTGGAATATCAAATTTTTCACGTAAGGCAACTATCTCTTGACTATAGTGCTTCTCTAAATAGTTCATAGCATCTTTCAAGACTAGAAAATATAGTATCGGCCTATTTACATCTTTGTATTGATTCTTTTCCTGCTCCAATAGTGAATTGATTATAGCTAATCTATAAGAATATTGTTCGATAAATTCTTCTCTTGTAAGATTCACCATTTTTAATTGTTCAGTAAATTGCGCTTCGTTTTGATTTATACCTACTTCTATCAATGATTCAAGCTGTTCATCAATTTGTTTTTGCGAAGGTACTATCCCCTTTGACCGAGCGTAAGCATATAAAGATTCAGCCTGTAAAAAGGATTCAAAGTTCTGCTTCTTTGCATCATTGGACCTTTTCTGATCATTTACTCGGGAATCCGTTTCTAAATAGAAGTTTAGAAATTTTTCATCCAATACAGTTGGTATACTTGCTGATTGCTCTTGACTTCCGTTGAATTGGCTATACAGAAATATTCCAATACAAACTGTAAATAAAATAGATAATACACTATATTGCCAACGCCAGGATCTTTTTTTCATCTCACGCTGTTCTAAATGCTGTACAACATTAGTCATCACACGCTTTTTGCTTTCGGTTAAATCATTTATTACCCTCACATCGACTTTACTCATGCAGCAGGACCTCCCATTCAATTTGCTGTAGCTTCGGCTTTAATAGCTCTCGTCCACGACGTAGCCTTGTTTTCACCGTACTCTCCGGAATACTTAAAAGCTCGGCAATTTTAATAACAGGCATTTCCTCAAAATAAAAATAAATTAGGACCTCACGCTGTTTTAATGGTAGTGCTAAGATGGCGTTTTCTACTAAGGTTTGTTCATCCTGCTGTACTAGCATGTCCCTTTTCGTAATAGCCTGCTTGGCAAAGATCTTCTGTTGAACTTGTATTTTACGGTATGTCCAGCTACGTAAATAGTCTTTACTTTTGTTAATGACGAGCCTCGATAAATATGCCCGTAATTCTCCTCTTTCCTCATAGTTTTGCTGAATATCGTAAAATTTGATAAATACATCCTGCACGATATCTTCAGCACTTTGTAAATCTTTGACGTAATAAAAGGCAAGTCGGATGAGCCTTTCTGTATGCTGCTGCATTATTTCTTCGAGTTCTTTAGTTTCAAGCAACATCTCTCCCCCTCTCTGCCCTATAAACGGTGCTCACGATAATGAGGTTTGCTTTTTTTATATTTTTTTAAATAAAGATCTAGATAAACTCTAAATTCACTTATTCTAATTTTCATCAGAGAAAGGAGCAATGACCGCTTTTTTATTTAAAGAAAGCACAATATTTGTAGATGGCGTTCCATAAGGCATTGCCTCATCTATAAACTGCTCCAATGTTTCCACTGAATTAGTTGCAATTTTTACGATATAACTTATTTCACCCGCTACACGATAGCATTCAAGGACATCAGGATGTGCATTACAAAAATCCGAAAGACTTTTACAATCAATTGATTTAAATAAAATAATAGCTTGAATATCGCGATTTAACTTTTTTAAATTTACCTTCGCACTATAAGCCTCAATAATCCCCTGCTCTTCTAACTTTTTAACACGCTCAATTACTGCTGGAGATGATAAATGAACCATCGAAGCTAATTCCTTCATCGATATTTTTGCATTTCGCTGCAATTGCTGTAATATTTCTGTATCTATTTGATCCATATGTATCCACCTTTTTTAATTAATTAGATTTAATAAAATTCCTTTTATAATAAAGCAATTCATCTAAATAACATTATACAGATTCTGTCATTGAATAGCCTTATTCATTACAATGAAACATATAAAGGAGGCATTAACAACATGAAAAAAATATTATTACTATTAGCAAATGGTTTCGAGGCTGTTGAAGCGAGTGTTTTTACAGATGTACTTGGCTGGAATAAATGGGAGGGAGACGGCACAACTGAAGTCGTGACAGTAGGATTGCATCAGCAATTACAATGTACATGGAATTTTAACGTAACACCTGAAAAGTTACTTCATGAAATTTCATTAGCGGAGTTTGATGCACTAGCGATTCCTGGAGGTTTTGAAGAAGCTGGATTTTATGATGATGCCTTTAGCGAGGAGTTCCAGGCGGTCATTCGTCATTTCGATGAACACAAAAAACCGATTGCGACGATTTGTGTAGCTTCCCTAATTTTAGGTCAAAGCGGAGTACTACAAAATCGAAAAGCTACTACTTATAATCATCCAACAAGCAAACGATTAGCACAGCTACAATCCTATGGTGCAGAAATCGTCGATGAGCGAATTGTTCGAACTGAACATATTATTACATCCTCAAATCCCGGTACAGCATTCGACGTTGCATTCAGCTTACTGGAAATGCTGACATCTGTGGAAAATACTAAAAAAGTAAAGGATTTAATGGGGTTTAATTAATTTAATGAAGCTGTCTCAAAGCGTTAAGTTGAGACAGCTTCTTTACATTTAATTTGATAATAGATGATGTAGCCTCGATCCAAATTCTTTGTTTGTTGTAACCAATGAAATGGTTCTTGTTCTTCCGAAATTATTAATTGGTAAGGCGAAAAGCTGAAGATGACCAATATTTTTAGCCATTAATTCTGGTACAATCGTAATCCCCATTCCAGTACTTACAGCTCCAAAGATAAAATCCCCAAAGTTCACCTCACTTATGATATTAGGTGTGTAGCCAAGAGACTGTATTTGTTCTACTATTTCCTTCCTTGAATCACAAGGAGCCTGATGAACAATAAGTGGCTCCTCACATAATTCTTCCAGCTCCACTGCTGTTCTTGCATTAAAACGATGATTCAACGGAAACACAGCATAGTAAGGTTCCGTAAACAATTCACAACTCCACAAAGATTCTCTCGAATATTTTGCATCAACAAAGACAGCATCAAGTCTACCTTTTTGTAAAGATTGCAACAGTTCATTTGACGTATTTTGAATCATTAATGTTATAGGTCGATCTAGTAGCTTAAGCTCTTTCATTTTGTCTGGCAAATAGTAAGTGGCTAAGCTAGGCAGACCACCGATGGCAATTGGATTGCTGTGGTTAAATTGCTGTAATTCTTCACGAATGGCCGTTAATTCAGTCAAAACTGGCGTAATGCGAGTGTAAAAACGTTCGCCAGCTTCTGTTAATTCGATACCAATCGATGTCCTATGAAATAGCTCGATGCCAAGATTATTCTCTAAGTTTCGTATATGTTTACTTAGTGCAGGTTGGGAAAGATTCATGATTTGAGCAGCTTTTGAAAAACTTTTCTGATTGGCTGCGGCAATAAAACTATGTAACCATTCTACATTCATTGTATTCCTCCTTAACCTATAACGATTCGTTATACCCTTATAAAATAGTGATTGTTCCATATTCTTGGTTTTTTAGTAATCTATTAAATATAGAAGGTGCATCGATTATAACATAACGTTATAGGACGTCTATACTTAGCATCTTTAAATTTTTGGAGGTTCAATAAATGAAAAATGTTTTATTATTATCCTTTGGCATGTTTGCCTTGGGCTTTGATGCCTATGTGATCGCAGGGCTTCTCCCAGGAATTAGCGATACGTATCACAAAAGCACTTCACAAGTCGGCCAGGCTGTAAGTATTTTCACTTTATTTTACGCAATATCAGCGCCGTTATTTTCTTCTTTACTTGCAGGAAAACCAATAAAAAAAATCTTAATAGGGTCAATGCTTATCTTTACAATAGCGAATGGCATCACAGCTTTAGCGCCAACCTTTTCTATTTTTCTACTTTCGAGGGCAATTGCGGGGACTGGGGCTGGTTTATTTTCACCATTAGCTGTTGCAGCCTCTACAAAGTTCGTTTCTAGTGAAAAGAGAGGGCGAGCTCTAGGATTGACTATTGGAGGAATGAGTATGGGAACAGTACTTGGGGTTCCTTTAGGTATATATATATCCAACTTATTTGATTGGAAATTAACACTTTGGCTATTAGTTATAATCGGTGTAATTTCTGTTTTATGTATGTATATTTTACTTCCCAATTTCCCAACAACCCCTCCCCCTGCACTAAATGAACGATTAAAGATGTTTCTAGATAAAAGAGTAACTGTAACTGTATGTATAACATTTTTCGCCAGTGTTGCTAGCCTTGGATTGTATACATATCTATCTCCCGTATTAGAAGACATGGCAGGCTCAGGTAACATAACAAAATATCTTTGGGCATGGGGATTCGGTGGCTTATTTGGAAGTATAATGATTGGATACTTAATCGACTACTTCGGAAAACCAAAAACTTTAGTTACAATCATTTTATTCACTTTAACTTTATCCATTATTTGTATACCATTAATGATTAACTTACCTATAATAAAGTACTTACCATTCTTTGTCTGGGGAGCAATGGGTTGGGCAAGCCAAGCACCTCAACAACATATTTTACTATCATATCAGCCCAACAACGGAAGCTCCGCAGTGGCCTTAAACAGTTCTGTAAATTATTTAGGCAGTGCAATCGGTGCAAGCTTAGGTGGCATTGTACTGTCCTTACAGATTGGAACAATAACTTTGATTTATTTTGCGGTTATCTCTATGCTAATCGCCATTTGTTTACAGTTCTTTAGTTTGAAGAACAAATTTAGCGTTTAGAAAGTATAAATTTATATAATTGCGATTCTAACTGTTGATTTGATGATCTTATTCGTCATTTTGATGGCTAGAATGGCACATTTGACTGGGTTACCTTCTTTTAGGATGGCGCTTTCCGTCGTCGGAGATTCTTTCCGTCGCTTTGGCCGTTCTTTCCGTCGTTTCGATGGTTCCATCCGTCGCTCTGACGATTCTTTCCGTCACTTCGGCGGGACCTTCCGTCGTCGGAGATTCTTTCCGTCGCTTTGGCTGTTCCATCCGTCGTTTCGATGGTTCCATCCGTCGCTATTGCGATTCTTTCCGTCACTTTGGCGGGACCTTCCGTCGTTGGAGATTCTTTCCGTCGCTTTGACCGTTCTTTCCGTCGCTTCGATGTCCTATCTGTCGCTCTGATGATTCTTTTCGTCACTTCGGTGGGACCTTCCGTCGTTGGCGATTCTTTCCGTCGCTTTGACCGTTCTTTCCGTCGTTTCGATGGTTCTATCCGTCGCTATGGCGATTCTTTCCGTCACTTTGGCGGGAACTTCCGTCACTTTGGCCGTTCTTCCCGTCACTTTGGCCGTTCTTCCCGTCACTTTGACGATTCTATCCATCATTTCGGAGGTTCTATCTATCGCTTTGACATTTCTATCCATTGTTTTGAGGTTCTATCCGCAATTTTGACCACCCTATCCACGATTTCGGAGGCTCTATCCACGATTTTGACGTTTCTATCCACGATTCCAGAGGTTCTATCCGCAATTTTGACCATTCTATCCACGATTCCGGAAGTTCTATCCACGATTTTGACGTTTCTATCCACGATTTCAGAGGATCTATCCGTCACTAAGTGTTATACGATATATTACAACCATTATCGAGGCAATGGCATTTGAAAAAGCTGCCAGCTGCATTAAATAAACACTCTTGCAATTTGTAACTATTTGTAATTTAGCCCGTCTAATTGGCAATAGAATAAACTTTTTGGAGGCAGTCTAATGAAAAGATTTTTGTTTCTAATTTTATTGGTAAGTCTGTATTTGGTGTCTGCTTGTACAAATGGAAAAACGCAATCATTAGAAGCTTTTTATAAGGATGCAAAAATTGAAAGTATCGATAAAGTGATTATCCAAGATGGTTCAACGGGTGCTTCAAAAACGATAACTAAGCAAGACCAAATCAATGAATTCATTTCTCTGATTAAAGATATAAAATTTACTCCGCAAGACAATCAAGAAAAACGTGTTGGTTGGAGATATGGTATTACTCTTTTTGATAGTGAAAGAAAATTTTATTTTACACTAAGCGAAATTGATAATACCTACTATGATTCAAACCCGGATATTTATCCTATTGTAGAAAACTATTACAAACAGTTGGAAATTGTAGAAGAGTAAAGATTTTAAAACTAAAGACCTCTTTATTGAAGTTCTATCCATCATAATAGAGGTGCATGAAAAAACCGACTTCCCATGAAATCGGTTTCTGCACCAAGAGCAACTGGATACGGATGTTTTGATAACTTTATCCTCATTCATCTCACCACTTAAAGAGGTTGGAGACTTCTATAGCTGTCGCTTCAATTAACAATTCACTGAAAAAAGTTAAACATTACTGACAATAATTTCGCCAGTTATTGCGTCAATATACCGGATAGGTGACCTAGTATATCGATCACACGCTTGATAGACAAGTTGATAAGATTCTATTTCGTCATCGTAATTTTTGTCCCAAACCAATTGAAAATCGACATTCTCTAGAAATCGACGATACGCTTCTTCCATAGAAATACGTGGTCCTGTTGGAACTTGGCTAAGCTCAATCAAATCAAAGTTTGGTCCAGCATAATTATCAATCTGACCAGTCATACGATTAACAACAACGCCAACCATATCATGAATAAGTATACCTTGGCTATTATAGGCCTGGAATATAAACGATTCTCTTTGTGACGTATTATCTTCTTCCTCATCTTCTCGAATTAATCGTTGGATATAAGGATAGTAATCAGGAATTATTTTCAGTAAAAAATCTAATGCTTTTTGATAACAGGCTGCTTGACTAAGCTGTAGATTCCCTGAGCGTTCATACATCCATATAAAGCTTTGAACTTTACCAGTCTTCTTTGAAATAATAGCTTTTACTGTATCTTCTGACTGCATTTTAAAAAAACTGTTCAACGATAAATCTTTTTCTCTCATCTCCCAATCCCGTATACGCCACACGATTCCTATCTCTGGACCTCTGTCTACTTCTCGAATAAGCTCCAGTTCATCTGTTATGCCGATGATTGATTCATTCGTAAATTCATTGGCAATTAAGTTAGTTGGTAAAGGAGGAAGTGTAGCATAACTTTCAGGCTCATTTTCATCATGAATACTCGTTAATTTTGGTTCTAAAGAATCTGCTTTAAAGTGTAAAAATGAATTTACTTGATACACGAGATGGAGTCCATCTTTCTTCACATTATAAACATCACGAGATAATGTTGTTATTACTAGTTGTAACACCAATTCATTCCGCACATGTTCCATTAGAGCTTTCTTTGAAACTAGCCTTGAAGGAATTTCAGGACTCGTTTTCACTCCGTCATATCTAAATCCAACAATATTTCCCAAAGCATCGACATCTATAAAACAACCAGCATGTTCTAACGGTAAATCCATGACAATTTGTTCAAAATAAAAACGATCCGCACTAGATAGTTGTTTAGCTTTTGAAAACGTTAAATCTTCCAGTGCAGATGGATAATGACTAAGTAAAAATTGTTCAGCACATCTTCTTTTTTCATCAATAGATAAAGAATTTGCCTCAGAAACAGAATCATTTTTTTCAATTGATAAGTATATGAGGTTTCCAGAGCAGTCTAACTCAACAGTCATACTTTCATCTTGTTGTTCAGTTGCCCATGAGAACATCACTCTTTCGTCTTCAGAATACTCTTCTATGATTAGTTTATAGTGACTTGGTAATGGAACAATTGATAGAGCCCGTTCTTTTAGTTTATCTTTTTGCAAAATCAAAACCCCCATGACAATTATTTTTATGTATAGACAAAAACCGATCTCCTAAGAGATCGGTTTTTTAGTTAAATGATTATTGAGCAGCTTTCGCGCGAAGAACCATTTGTAGGATACCACCGTGACGGTAGTAGTCTACTTCTACTTCTGAGTCGAAACGAGCTAAAGCTTGGAAAGTTTTAACTGATCCGTCTTCAGATTTAGCAGTTACTGTTAAGATTTCACGTGGTTTCACGTTGTCAGTAATGTTAACAGAGATTTCTTCTTTACCAGTTAAGCCTAATGTATCAGCTGATTCACCTGGCATGAATTGAAGTGGAAGAACACCCATCATTACTAAGTTAGAACGGTGGATACGCTCGTAAGATTGTGCGATAACTGTTTTGATACCAAGTAAATTAGTACCTTTAGCAGCCCAGTCACGAGAAGAACCCATACCGTAGTCGTTACCAGCAAGTACTACTAAGCCAGTACCTTGCTCTTGGTATTTCATACATGCGTCATAGATGTACTCTACTTCACCTGTTGGCCAGTAAGTAGTGAAACCACCTTCTGTACCTGGAGCAACTTGGTTACGGATACGGATGTTTGCAAATGTACCACGCATCATAACTTCGTGGTTACCACGACGAGAACCGTATGAGTTGAAGTCACGAATTGCAACACCGTTTTCGATTAAATATTTACCTGCAGGTGTATCTTTACCGATTGCACCAGCTGGAGAAATATGGTCAGTTGTAATTGAGTCACCGAACTTCGCCATAATGCGTAAGCCTTCTAAGCCTTTGATAGCTTCTGGCTCTTTTGCAAGACCTTGGAAGAATGGTGGGTTTTGGATGTAAGTTGATTTGTCATCAAATGTGTATAGAGACTCAGTTGATGTTTCAATTGCATTCCATTTTTCGTTCGCTGTGAATACAGTTTCGTATTCTTTTTGGAATAATTCACGGTTAACTACAGTACCTAATACTGCGTTAACTTCTTCAGTTGTAGGCCAGATATCAGCGAAGAATACTTCGTTGCCATCTTTGTCTTTACCGAATGAATCTTTTTGTAGGTCAACATCCACAGTACCAGCAAGTGCATAAGCAACAACAAGTGGTGGTGAAGCTAAGTAGTTAGCTTTTACAAGTGGGTGTACACGACCTTCAAAGTTACGGTTACCAGAAAGAACTGAAGTTACGAATAAGTCGTTCTCTTTGATAGCGTCTTCGATTTCAGGAAGTAATGGACCTGAGTTACCGATACATGTTGTACAACCGTAACCTACAGTGTTGAAACCGATTTGGTCAAGGTAAGTTTGTAAACCTGAATCTTCAAGGTAACCAGTTACTACTTTAGAACCTGGTGCTAAAGAAGTTTTTACCCATTTAGGCACAGTTAGACCTTTTTCTACAGCTTTCTTCGCAACTAAGCCCGCAGCGATTAATACGTATGGGTTAGATGTATTTGTACAAGAAGTGATAGCAGCGATTGCTACAGCACCTGTTGGGATTTCTACATCACCTTCAGCGAATTTAGCTACAGAAGTTTTTGCGAATTCATCTTCAGTTAAACCGAAACCTTGTGTACCTTGTGGTGCCACTACTGCTTCTTTGTAACGAGTACGCATTTGAGATAGTGGAATTAAGTCTTGTGGACGTTTTGGACCAGAAAGGTTTGGTTCGATTTCAGCTAAGTTTACTTCTAATACGTCAGTGTAAACTGGCTCTAAAGTTGGATCGAAGAACATGTGGTTAGCTTTTAAGTAAGATTCTACAACCGCGATGTGCTCTTCGTCACGACCAGTTAAACGCATGTAGTTTAATGATTCTTCGTCAATTGCGAAGAAACCACATGTAGCACCATATTCAGGAGCCATGTTAGAGATTGTCGCACGGTCAGCTAGTGGTAATTTAGTTACGCCAGGTCCGAAGAACTCAACGAATTTACCAACTACGCCACGTTGACGTAATACTTGAGTTACTTTTAATGCTAAGTCAGTAGCAGTAGTTCCGTTTGGAAGATCGCCAACTAATTTAACACCGATAACTTCTGGGATTGGGAAGTATGAAGGTTGACCAAGCATACCTGCTTCAGCTTCGATACCACCAACGCCCCATCCAAGAACGCCGATACCGTTGATCATTGTTGTATGTGAGTCAGTACCTACTACTGAATCTGGGAAAGTTTCGAATGTACCGTCAGCATTTTCGTTTACGTGTACAACTGGAGCTAGATACTCTAAGTTTACTTGGTGAACGATACCAGTTGCTGGTGGTACAGCACGGAAGTTATTGTAAGCAGTTTGAGCCCATTTTAAGAAGTTATAACGCTCAGCGTTACGTTCAAATTCTAGGTCCATGTTTGCTGCTAATGCAGATGCATTACCGTATTTGTCAACTTGTACTGAGTGGTCAATTACAAGGTCAACTGGAATAGCAGGGTTGATTTTGCTTGGGTCGCCGCCCATTTCTTTCATAGCAGAACGTAGAGAAGCAAGGTCAACTACTACTGGTACACCAGTGAAGTCTTGTAATACTACGCGTGAAGGTTTGAATGGTACTTCTGCTTCTGGATCTGCACCGTTACCCCATTTTGATAATTCGTTTACGTGCTCTTCTTTGATAACATATGCATCATATTGACGTAAAACTGATTCTAATAATACTTTGATTGAGTAAGGAAGGTTTGAAACTTTTGCAACGCCAGCTTTTTCAATCGCAGCTAAGTCATAGTAATTATAAGTTTTACCATTAACTTCGAATGATGCGCGGCTGTTGTGTAAATTACCTTGTGCCATTTGCGGATCCCCCTAAATTTCTTTTTGAAAAGGCTATATAAATTTTTAAAGCATCTTTTCTCCAATACCCATAATAGCGTATTTATATTCATAAGTAAATTACATTAATATTATCTTTTTCAATAAGTAATCCTTATGACCCTGGTTTGTAGCCTAATGTTTTTAATTTTTTGATGTGCATAATATGAAGGTTTCGCTAAAAAGAAGTTTTTATACCTTTTATATGAAGTGTATTTAACTGGGGCATTTTTTGGGGCACTCGTAGTTTTTTTAATGGTACCCCACCTATAATATTGAATAATTTATAACAATCGTTCGGACAGGTACTTTATATAGTAGAAATCTTACAAAGAAACATATTTTTTATATAGATAAATCATATTAAAAAAATTTAAAAAAGTCACTCATTTTATAAATAAATAATGAGTGACTTTTCATGAACTATTATTTCAATAGATACATTCTTCAGGTTCTTTATCAAAACAAAATCCTTTAAACGATACTGTTCTTAACAATCCAGAATTAGTTTTCTCTAAATACTGGACTTTACAATACAATCTCGGCTCCAGCCAAATCATATCGCGATCTACTTTTGTTGCAATATGTTTGGCGATTTGACGAAAGGCTCTTTTCTTCTGTTTTAAATCCAAACTCAACATTAGCTAGAGCCTTATATTTTTTGTTTATCATTGTGCCCACTAATAATGAAAAAGGATTTTCGCTGTAACCCAAGATAACTGTATCCATAATTTTGTTATATATACCAAAAATAAGGGCGCATTTAGTGGACTTCTATCAATACCTGTTGAAGTTAATGACGGATCCACCGAATCTGGATATCCACCGAAACCTAGAAATTTTAAATCACTACATGCCTTGGTCAAAAAACATCCAAGCTGCATGTGGAAAATAAAATAGCCGTATATCTGATAAAAAAATCAATGATATACGGCTATTCGTGATGCGTACCGAAAAAGTGCGCCTATTTTTTTATAATTCGGGCTTACACTTTATCAATACCTTTTTATAAAAAAGTGTAATTAAACAACACTATTTCACTGTGGACATGTATTCAAAGAATAGATTAATATCTTGTTTCCACTAATTATTAAAAGGCGATTATAACCTGTATATGCCATAATTGTGCGAATTTTGAAGTTCAAACTTACTTCTGCCTATTTTTTTGGAAACAATGTATAAGACCATGAATTAATAAAGTCAGCAATAAATACAATTCCCCAAATTACACCTATTGCAAACGCAGCATCATTTGGATAAGGTGATCCTTTAGCATTTTCATTTCCTAGCCACGAAAAATCACTTAAGTACATCTTTATTTCTGCCAAACTTTCTGTACCAATTACCCATAGAATAGCTTGAACTGTAATGAACAAAACTAAATGAATATAGGATGATACACGATATTTCTTTGCAATATATTTAGGATTATTATTTTTTTCAATAATCTCATAATCTTTATCAGTCAATAATTCAACGCCACGTAACTTTCCAATTTTTTTACGCATCCAACGATCCAATTTGATAAAATCAAGTATACCAAATGTAAAAGCATAAATGATAAAGATGATAATAACGATTTGAAAAGTTGATATTTCTCCTGTTTGACGATAGACATACAGTCCGAGTAATCCCTCAATTATCAACAAAAACAGAAATAAAAAAATAAACATTAGGCTATATCGAGTTTTTTTAAAAAAATAGCGAAATATACCGAATAAGATCAGGGATCCCAATGACAATACCTCTATAGAGATAAACAATTCCCAATTGTAATCAAGGATAACATCCAAAAAATTTTCACTCCCCTTCAAAAGATTGAATAACGGCAAAGGTTTTTAAAAGAGAAAACCTTTACCTAGAATTATGGTCTATTTCGATTTTCAACTTGATTTATCCAGTTTAAATCTGCTTCTAAATGCAAGAGGGTACCAGTGATTAATAAATACCTATTCTCGTCACCTTGAAGAAGAAATTCCGTTTTAAATTTAGTCAATTCCATGACATCTTTCATTATCATCGCTTTTTGTTGATCAAGCATTTTCTTTTCTTGTTCGAAATCAATCTTACGAGCACAGCTCCATTTAAAATGAAAGTCTTCTTTAGTAGAATGATAGGGTACAGGTTCCAGCAACCAATTTTCCAACTCTTTTTTACCTTCCGTAGTGATTTCATAAAGTTTTCTTTCTTGGTCATCCATTCCTACAGATAAGACAAGTTGATCACGTATTAGACGGTCTAGAGTCGTATAAATTTGACCAGGATTAATTTTTCCTTTAACTCCCAGATGGGATTCTAGCTCTAGTTTTAATTCATACCCGTGATTTTTTTGTAGAAATAGCAGAGTTAATATTCCGTACTTAACCGACATAATTGCTTAACCTTCTTTGAGTGATGATATAATATTTATTTTACTAGCTGTAGTACTGGAAATCCAAGAAGCAAGGAGACTTAGAGAAACACCAGCAATCAGTGCCAGAATAATATTCCCTAAAGGTAATTGAAAAGATATCAACCCTCCCAATAGTTCGGATTGGCTAGTTGTATAAAGTAAAACTACACCCGAAATTATACCACCAATAAACCCCGACAATCCAATAAGTAAACCTTCTCCAATGATCATCTTTTTAACTTGCTGTTTCGTAAAACCAAGCGCTCGCATTGTCCCTATCTCGGTGGTGCGTTCCAACGTATTCATTAATAAAGTGTTTGCTGTACCGATACTAGCTAGTCCAATGATTAAAACTAACATGATTAAAATCAACTCATTCATACCGGTTAATGCTGAAGTAGTTGATTTAATTTTATCTTCTACTGTTTCTACTTTTGAGAGATGAGTGCTGAAATCCAACCATAACTCATTACGTAATTGTTCACCAGTATATCCGTCATTTAAAGTTAATAATATGTCGAAATGATTCGCCCAACCAAATTTATTATTTAAATGATTCTCATCCATAAATGCAACATAGCCTGAGTAATTCGATGTTTTCACTACATCAAGGACTTCAAGTTGTTGTTTACCTGAGGGTGTATTAATGTAAATATATTCTCCTATATTTCCACCCCATTCATCAAAAGCTCTTTCGCCGAGGATAACAGAAGGTTCCTTTGCCAGCTCATAATATAAATTGTCTTTATTAGAACTTTCAAATAAGGTGGGGCCTTCTTCATCTACAGCAAAAATGGAAAACTGTCTCTTCTCCCCATCAGTGGTTACCCATGTAATTGGCGTAGCTTCCGTTAAAGGATCAACATTTACAACAGCATCATACGATAGTAACTTTTCTATATCCTGATTAGACCAAGGTGCTTCTGATGAAACTCTCAGGTCTCCTCCATACGTATTCCTGATTTCATTTTCATAACCTTCAGGTGCGGATTCAATAACAGCACTTAGTAATAATATCACTGCAATCCCCACAGCAAGAATAGCAGCAGTATTAGCATTTCGATTTAATTGTTTTGTAAGGGTTTGCGTTGCCAGACTACCAGAGTAGCCGAAGATTAATTTTAAAATAGGTTTAAATATCCTGCTCACACCAAGTAACAATAATGGAAACAACAAAATGATGCTTACTAAAATCGCTAAATAAGAGATGGGATGATTGATAAATACAACAGCAAGCAAGCCAACACCTAGAACTGCCCTAACTATGTACAGGCTTCTCGATGATTGGGTTTGATTTGCCATTTTTAATGTCAATAACACAGAGGTTTTCCCCGCATTGTAAATAGGAAATAATGAAGATACAACAGGAAATAAAATTCCAACTACTACAGCTATTAATGCAGGTATTTTCCAATTTAATGTGTAAACCATGTCAAATTCAAATACGCTTAGTAAAGTTTGCATGAACATATCCCCAAGCCAAATTCCCATAGGCACCCCAACAGCTGTACCTATTAGCCCCAACAGTAGTACTTCAATAAGAATAAGTCTGGAAACAGAACTTTGTAGATATCCGAAACTTTTCATGATTGCAAATTCCTTTTTTCGCTCCATAACACTTGTATAAATCATATTAAAAACAATGAATCCGCTAATAAACATAGATAACCCAGCAATTAAGTAAAAGAACGTATATAGTCCCCCTATATCGTTACTTTGTCGATCATCCGCGACAACTGGTTGTACATATACATTTGAATTACGAAATTCTTCCTGGAGAGATTGAAAAAGTTTCTCTCCTTCTTCAGTTGTTTGAAATCTTACATAGGAAAGTTTGTCCTCCATACCAGTCCATTCTTGTAGCAATTCAAGTGGAGCCATGATTCGGAAGCTGGTTGATTCAGCACGCTCCCAGTTACTCGGACTTGCAAGCAACTGCGTATATTCAACAATGGCGGAAACCTTAGCTTCTCCCAAATCGGTAAACCTAATTGTATCTCCTACTTTTTTATTTAACAGATTTGCAACAGCTTTTGGTATCACCAAACCTTCATTATCCAAACTCCCTTCGATAACGGGAAGTTTCAGTAAAGAACTGCTTTGATCATTCACGCCTGTAATTCGGACAGATCTTTGATTTAAAGATTGATCACCCTCCAGCTCAAAAAAGGCTTGTTTATCAAGTGCAAGCATGGTTTCCGTCACAATTGGGCTAGTTAAAACTGACGAAACCACATCCTCAGAGTAAGTATGTTCATCGCTTAGAACCCAATAATCCGCATTTGCCACATACATTTCTTCATAATAATCGAAAACATCATTTGTTGTTTTGTCTGCAATAAGCATAGATGTTACAAAAGCTATACCTAAGATTATCCCAAGTAGGGAAATGAAAAACCTTTTTTTATTTTGTGTGATATTACGCCATGAAATTCGCCACATATTTAGCATAATCATCATCCTTTCTAGAAATCACTTGATCAATAACACCATCCTTAAAAAGAATAATTCGATCAGCAAACCCAGCTGCGAAAATATCATGCGTTACCATGATGATTGTTTGATTATTCTCTCGATTGAATCTTGATATTAATCCGAGTATTTCTTCGGCTTTACCTCTATCTAAATTTCCTGTTGGTTCATCGGCTAATAGAACAGAAGGATTATTAACTAACGCCCTGGCTATAGCAACTCGTTGTTGTTGACCGCCACTCAGCAAATTAGCACGTTTCCGACCAAGTCCTTTCAATCCGACAGAATCAAGTAGTTCTATAATAATTTGGTTCTTCTTTTTAGTTAAACTACCATCTGCATGAAGAGGGAAAGCTATATTTTCTTCTACACTTAATGTAGGGAGTAGCTGGTAATTCTGAAAAATAAAACCGATATACTTTCTACGAAATATCGTTCTTTCTTTTTCCGTCATATTACTTAAATTACTTTGATTTATTACTATATCTCCTTCAGTAGGAACATCAAGACCCCCTAAAAGTTGTAGTAATGTGCTCTTTCCAGAACCACTTGGGCCCATTACAGCCACAAATTCGCCTTCTTCAACGTTCAAATCAAAACCCTTCAAGACTTGTGTTCTTTCTTGCCCCTGTATAAATTCCTTTTTCAAATTTCTAACTTTAATCATGTTTTAATTCCTCCTATCCTTTCGAAATTATTATATACTAAGTATATAATGCATAAAAGTAAAATCGTTTAAATTTCATTATAAATTATGTATTTTTTATAAAAGACCCCCTAAGTATAATGTATACTTAGTATACATTATACATAAATACTGTATAATGATAATAAAGTCGTCACTTTATTCGTAAGCCCGTATTCAAATAACGCATATAAACACGCAGCACCTCCCGGTACTATAAAGGTACTCTGGTAATTCTAGAAATGGTTCCTATACGCGTATGCTACATACTGAGTTTGGTGATCTTCAACTTGCTATCCCTCGAGATCGTAATGGAGAATTTAAACAACAAACCGTAGCGCCCTATCGCCGTTCAAACGATACAATACACTAGAAGCGTTCGTGATTCATATGTTTCAAAAAGGCGTGACAAACGCTGAAATTGCTGATCTCATCGAGCGGATGTATGGTCACCATTACACACCACAAACGATTTCGAACCTCACAAAGGTGATGTCTGAACAAGTTGAGGCGTTTCAAGTTCGTCCCCTTTCTGCACGGTATGCGTGTGTTTATTTAGATGCGACCTATATTGCTTTAAAACGAGAAACAGTCGCAAAAGAGGCTGTTTTTATTGCCGTTGGAATCAGTGAAGATGGCTCAAAAGATGTACTAGGATATACCATTGCACCGACTGAATCAGCGAGCGTATGGAAAGAGGTTCTTCAAGACATTCAAGACCGTGGTGCGGAAGAAATCTTATTATTTGTATCAGATGGTTAAAAGGTATCGCAGATGCCATTCTCTCCATTTATCCAGATGCAAAATACCAAACGTGTTGTGTCCACCTACAACGAAATATTTCTCATAAAGTACGAATTTCTGATCGCCAAAAAATCTGTGACGATTTCAAAAAGGTTTACCGTGCAGATAACTTGGAAAATGCACAGAAAGCGCTCCAAGATTTCATTGAAAAGTGGAAAACACTCTATCCCAAAGTCACAAAACCGTTAGCTGCCAATCCTTATATACTCACGTTCTATAGCTTTCCAAAATCCATTTGGCGTAGTATTTACTCCACCAACTTGATTGAATCATTCAATAAACAAATCAAGAAATATAGCAAGCGTAAGGAGGAATTCCCCAACGAAGAATCGTTAGAACGCGTTCTAGTTTCACAGTTTGAAGAATATAATCAACGGTTCGCCACCAGGTACCATATAGGTTTTGACAAAGCTCGAGCAGAACTTGAAAATCTGTTCAAAACGAAAGAATAAAAGAGCGTCTACAAGAAAAGGAAAAACTTATTTACACAAAATTATTGACGGTACCTAATTTTTCAAAAAGGAGAGTTTATGAATAAGATTATTGTTTTTGTATTAACGATATTTATATTATTCTCAGGATTCGCAACACAAAGTTATGCGTTGTCAGATTCGAAATCTGCGGCAATTCAAGCGTTGCTAGATGATGCCCGTCGTATATCAGGTGTGCCGGGAATGTCAATCTCAATACTTGCTGATGATGAAGTGTTCTACTTTTCTTCAGGGTATGCAGACCGTGAAAAGGGGTTGTCTGCAAGTGAAAATACACTCTATGAGTTAGCCTCGGTCAGTAAAGCTTTTACCGGTATGGGTATTATGCTGTTGGAAGAGCAAGGGCTGCTCTCAATGACTGACCCTGTCCAAAAATATTTACCTTGGTTTACGTTAAAGTATCAAGGGAAACCTGTTGATATGCAAAGCCTTACACTAAATAACTTTCTTCACCATACCAGTGGTCTAACAAATATTAGGCATACTCAAAATATTCCTCAAGGCAATACACCGGATATGTTGCAAAAGACTGTGGAAATGCTCGTGGATGCTGAATTGGCGTTCCCTCCCGGTGAACAGTATAACTATGGAACTGTTAATTATGACGTATTGGGTTTGGTTATTGAGATTGTGTCGCGACAAAGCTATGAAGACTTTATGAGGGAACAGGTATTTCAGCCATTAGGTCTTCACCAGACGTATGTTTATAAAGAAGATGCTCAAGCCACTGGACAGTTAGCGCAGGGCTACCGTTCTTCCTTTTTTATGACAACTCCATTTAAAGCTCCGGATTATGCTGGGAATAAACCCGCAGGCTACATCATTTCTAATACAAAAGATATGGCGCGTTGGATGGGCATACAGATGGGTATCGTGCAAGACATACCCGAAATATTTCACACGGTTATCGAAAAATCACATAAGGGTGATATGTCTGTTTCGGCTGTCAACGATATGTATTATGCGGCAGGTTGGTCGGTAAACGCCGACCAAACGATTATAGAACACACTGGGGGCAATCCAAATTTCAGAACCAAAGTAGCCATACTGCTAAATGAACGAACAGCTGTCTGCTTGCTGAGCAACGGTGCAAATACCAATATAAACCTGGTACTAAAAGTTAAAGATATATTAGACGGCAATCTAACTCAGTCATATGAAATAAGCGGCACACAGCTTTTGGATATCACTTTGTCGTCTATCACAATTATTCTTTGCCTATTGGCCGTTTTGTTATTTCTCTTAGGATTACGCAGAAAGAAAACGAATGAGCGGCAGCCAATGACAAAAAAGAGAATAATCGTAACAATTATTTTCCTGATCGCTACGATTGCCCTGGGTATACTGTGCTGTGCTTTAGATTGGTCAACGATACTTATTTGGCGAACATCTAGTGTTCTTACAGCTTTGATTTCGTCAGCATTATTAACAGCCAGCATTACATGGTTTGTATACACTCACCGATAAAATACCTTGCTCCCAAGATAAGCATAATGTTAAGTAATTAAATTTCAATTTATCGGTATGCTTAATTTGAAAAACATAAGACACTTCGGTGTCTTTTTTAATATCATCGACAATTTTCCCAGCCAAACCTAATTACTATTACTTCCACTAACTTGTTCGTTCGGAATAAGGATTTTTAAACAACTATATTATTTTTTAAATGACTTTATTGTAAATTAAACAACTTTATTATTTCTGCACACACTCGTAAAAAGGCACGAACATTGATTTAACAACATTCGTGCCTTTTTGGTGTGTTTCCAAACTTCCATTTGGGAACGATTCTTGAAGTTATAATGTATACTTTATGAATCTCCAATGAACTAAAGTGTTCTTAAATAGAATGGGATTTTTCATAAAACACTACTGTTATTTTGTCGTTTATTTTCTTTGTTTCACCTGTTTTTTTATAACCTAACTTTTCATACAGGTAACAGAGTCCTTCTTCTTGTATTATGGTGTCCAACTCCCATAATTTTGCATCATGGTGTATCTGTTCTATTTTTGCAAAGACTTTTTGGGCTATTCCTTTTCCTTGATGTTCTGGCAATATAAATATAGGACTGACACGATAAGATTTTTTCCCATCTTTACAACTCTAATACCACCAATTGTATCTTCGAAATATTTGATTAAATAATAATCTGTAAAAGGTTGGTTAAACCGAGTAATAATTTTTTCTAAGGATTCGTTGGCAGGGTTTGTATCATAATCTTGATATTTTTCTAGTAAGGGCATAAATGCTTTGACTTGCATTTCATGAATCGTCACAGCATCATCTATATTTGCTTTACATAATGAAACTCCCATAAAATATAAACCTCCTTCTTGATTTCTTTTATTGTAAAATATATACAAAATTATTCAGCCATTTTTAGATTATACTTTTAAAAAAAGTTCCCAAGCGTCGTTTGGTAATCTTTCATAAAAAGTTGTTATTCCACAATCTGGCCCGATTGATGAACAATAAGTTAAACAACACTCTTCAACTAAACTACCCCTTTAGCCATCCATGTAGCGCAAAAACCAGCGCTACACCACAGAAAATGAAAGATGATTAAGTTCTTTCATGGGAGTTGAAGAGCAACAATCTTTCTAAGGAAAACAGCAATCCAAAGGGTATCCACATTATTAAACAATGATAAAAAGTTTTCATACTATTATCCCCTTTGAATTTTTTTAATATTGGTACATTCAAACTTCATAATAAATCAGACGATTAGTGTTACTATCCAAAATACAAACATTGTTTTTTAGGAAAAGTTTAGCATATCAATATCATTTCTGTAAATTATTAACTTTTTTTTGTGTTGTCATGGTTGCGAATGAGTTCATTGAGGGGTCTGCTTATGATTTAACTGCTCGAATATTTTATACAAATACACCCTTTTTTTTATTTTAAGGCAAATAAAAAACCCCCTATAAATTCTTATTTATAAAGGATTATCTATACTAAGTTTGCTGTCTTTTGTTGAATACGCCCTGAGCAGTAAATATAAACTTTAAAATGTTTATATTTTAACCAATCATATGAACGATGATTTATTTTATAAATTGAATCACATCGTTTGCCCGTTTGTTTGTGCACATCATAGAACTAATGTTCGTTTTTATTCAATAAAAAATGTTTGATTTTAATGGAAATAATTGAAGGAAAGTATCGACGTTGTATACTAGTATTAGTATAATTAAAGTATAGAAAGTAGGTGAATATGTGGAATACTTAGGAACAATAATAGCCCTAGCATTCATTGCTTTACAACTTCATTCAAAATGGCTCGACAACCGGAAGAAGAAGTTAGAAAACAAGAAGCTAGAGCTAGAAATAAGAAAAATGAGACGAGGGGGTTTATCCCCTCCCTCATTACTAAGTATACTACATGCATATGAAAATTTTAAGTATCCTACTCATTGTCTCACTGGTTGCTCTGCTTGCGTTATACATCCAGGGATATTTTTTAAAACGTGAACAAAAAAGATTATTGAAGGAACGTGATGAAGTTGGAAAAAAATTCTCAGACCGAAGCAAATAAACGCTGGCAAGAAAAGAATAAAGAGCGTGCAAAGTACATTAGTGCTCGATCTAGGGCACGTAGTTTTATTAAAAATCATGCTTTAGAGGAAGATTTAGATGAGTTTATGGGATTGATATTGGAGCGTAAGCAAATGTTAAATGAAATGAAACTGGACCAAGATGGCATTTAGCTATCTTGGTCCAGTTGTTGTTAAAATATTATTCATCAACTTTATCTGCATTTATTTCTTCTGGATTCTCTGTACTTTGAATTATAGTTAGTTCAACGTGATTGCAAATTCCGAGTTCGGCGCGCCAGCAAATACAACCGTTCCGCTTTTCGGCAGTTTTATTTTGTTATTGCCGCTCACAACGGTAAAGTTGACGCATACTCCCTTCTCATCATACACAGCGAACGAACTCTTTGATGGCAACGCCACGGTCATCGTTTTCCCTGCTACCTCTTGCGGGATCGTAAACCATTTCGCATGCCCATTTGCTTGCAGCGTAAATTTGGATGATTGGCTTACATCCAGCGGTTTTACGTTGGATTCACTTACGTATAAAGATCCGGACATCTCCATATATTCATCGCCGCCTTCTGTAAAGAAACGGGCTTCCGACGTATCACGGCCACCCATCACAGGTATTTGGAGCTGATGCATCGCCGTGTTAGGGCCTGTAATTTTTCTGCTTTCCCAATAGCCCTCCATGCCTTCCTTGCTATTAATTTGTTGGGTAGGCATCATTAAATATTGCATAGAACTAAATTTCTCGTTCACAAGATAGAACTTGACGCCTTCCCGCTTTGCCCATGCGGCAGTGGTTTCCTTCGATAGCACATTGTCTTCTAGTTTCTCGGCTACATATTGAGTAATCACTACTTGCCCTAAGCCTGGCATCGATATAAATGTGCTCTCCTTCAAATATGTTCGTCTATTCTTCTCTGTGACGAAATTGAACTTGGAGGTACCTTCCGCATTAATAAAGCTTCCATTCGCAGTATATACATATTTTTCTTCTGGATTAGATGGTAGGATCAATTCTCCATTCCTCGTAATATCTATTTTGAATTGACTGAAACTATTACCATAAAAACCCGCTTTCTTCGCTACGTCTTGAGGCATCTTGGCCTTGACCGGTTTGTCAAAGGATTTGTTCGGCTTGATATCCTTAATTGTGCCCTTCTCTTTAAGCGCAGTGAGCAGTAATTCAGTCGCCATCAGTTGATTTGTTGTGCTGCTACCGCCGGATGACAACACAGCCACTGCCATCTTCTGTTCAGGAAGTACGACCAGTGAAGCATGTTGCAGTCCAGTATCGCCGCCTTTAGCCAAGCCCTTTATCCCATATTCACTGAATGGATATAGTTTCACACTATCCCAGCCAAGACCATAGTTGACAATATTATCACCATCCCCTGGCCACATTCCTTTTTATATTCCTCATGCTCCATCGCCTTGACTGCCTTATCAGAGAGAATTTCTTTATCCTGTCCCATAAATATTTGTGAGAATCGTACCATATCTTCTGCTGTGGAAGAGATCCCTCCCGTACCAATTACATTCACCGATTCAGTAGGAAGCTGCCCTTGGAACGTTGGAAAATAAAGTCCAGCTCGCTTATCGTCTTCCCATTTGTCCTGTGGCGTTTTCGTATGATTTAGCTTTAAGGGTTTTGTAAACCGTTGATGTATAAATTCGGTAAAACTCATACCGCTGACTCTTTCCACCATAATCTCGGCAAGCGTAAAGCCGTCGTTGCAGTATACCGAGAACGCGCCAGGATTCGCCTTCAATTGCTGGCTGGACAATTGCTGCAACAAGTTATCATGGGCATAGGTATCATTATCATTAAATAAAAATGAATTACTAAGCGTACTACCTTGCAAGCCGGAGGAGTGGTTCAACAGCATACGTGGCGTAATGCTTTTGTAACGCTCGTCTTTCATCTTGAAATCAGGAACATAGTGGACAACAGGAGTATCCAAATCGACTTTTCCTTCGTCGACCAATTTCATCATAGCCGCCGTTGCATACATTTTACTGACTGAACCAATCCCGTATAGGGTATCTTTGGTCAGCGGCTGTTTCCCTTTCATATCGTTCTTGCCTGTCTGACCCGACAAAATTAGTTTACCATTATCAATTAGCGCATACTGCACGCTAGTCGTTTCATAGGATTCCGTGAGTAAAGTAGCCTTCTCTGCCGCAATCTTTTTTAGTTCTTGACTAGCTACTTCTTGGCTAGCTACAACCGTAGCCTGACTGCTAGAAAGCGCCATAGCCCCTGTTGGTAGGCTCATCGTTAACGCTAATGTAGCGGCTAACACCGCAGATAGTTTATTTTTCATAAAAGAATCGCCTCCTTGATTTCTAGATATACACTTCCTAAAACATGCCCCTACAAATAAAATTTTTTTGTCTACTTTAACACCTTGATCCCCCTTCTCCAAGAAGTATTTTCCATAAATAGAATATCAAAGTTTTATTTACTCGTAAATACAGTGATAGACTGATAGCATATCGGGCTTAAGACTTATGGTTGATTATGACTAAGTAAATTAAAAAGACCAGCTCGGCTAAATTAGCTTTGCTGGTCATCTCCTATTATGCAGCTACAACATTTGCAACTTGCGCAAGTTTAGCTGTTTTTATTTTATTAGATCCTGCTTTGGCTGCTTCAGCACCAGTTAATGTACCGGTTTTAACTCGCCATAGCTTACCGTCTGGCTCGAAATACGCAACCCAACCAAAACGATGCCCTCTAGCAACCAGAAAAGTACTTCCTGTTCCTGTTCGCTGTCACCAAATATCTTACCTGTTGGATTTTAAACCATAAACAATTCATCTTTGATTTTGTTAATGCGAACCTATAAAAGGACATAAACCAATTCTTAGCTGTAGTGTGAGACGACACTACGGCTTTTTTATTGTATAGGTAACCTCAATTTGCACAAATTAATGTTGAGTGTATCGCACGCACTTATTAGGTTGTGGCGTTGGTTGACCGCCACATCCTCCCTCATTTGTTACTAGGGGTCACTTTCAACTCAGTGACCCTTTTATAGTTTCTTTCCTCAAAGTGTGTAGTAAATATTTGAATGACAAACTTAAAGATATCAATTTTAGTTAGTGTATAATTTTAATAGTTCATGTATTGCTAAACTATTATTATCGTCCAAATTTATAAAATATGGTAATTGCCACTTTTGTGTTGCTATCGCTTGTTTGCTAGTGGGAGTATCCCATTTAGGATATACTCTGATTGCCATTTTCCCCTTTGTATTAGAGGTTCTAAGGATGTTTTGTTGTAAAAGAATCTCTTTTGGAAAAACGAACTGGCCAAATTCACCATTATCATTAAAAGTATTTATTACCAATAAATCAGTGGCATTATCAAATGAGAATGCCTGGTTTTTATTAGTTTCATTCTTTTCCCAAAAGGAAACAAACTGCCCTATCTTAGTAGGTGTTATTTTTGCGACTCTAAATCTAACCGATTTAGAATTTAACTGAAATATCCCAGCTCCATAATCTGAATTTTGAGTTTCTTCTCGGATGTTTTTTATAGTTAAATTATTAGGTTCATAAAGTAATTCATTTACATATGCTAACGTCTTATTAAATTTGTTCATAGTTTTACTCCTTATCTTATTCTAAGATATACCATTATATCATCTGCGGAATTGTCACCGTAATTGTTCATTAAAAAGCTCTATTATAAATCGACCAACATAGTAAAATGCGATGCTTTTATTCAAGCATCGCACTCATAAATTGTTTAAAAATTTATTTTGCTTCCATTACTGCATAGTAATTGTTTTCATTATCCGCAAAATTAAACACCCTACCTGAAGGCATATTTACAATTTCTCCGACAATAACGTTTTTGTTTAATAAGTCGTTATATAATTTATCGATATCTTCCGAGAAGAACATTAAAGAAGGTGTACCAAGATTCATTTCAGGTTGCATTTTAGCGATTAATTCCTTATTGTGGAGAATAATTCTTGTCGCTGCTTCTTTAGTTGGAGCAATTTCAATCCATTTCATTCCTTGGCCGTTATCTTCCTCTGATATTACACTAAATCCTACTTTTTCTGTCCAAAACTCTTTTGCTTCATTTTGGTTATTAACATACAACATGATTTGACCGACTTTATTAATCATTGCTTTTTACATTCCCATAAAATGTCTGATTTTCTTACCTAAAAAACTTTTCTATTACTACAGCGACTGCACATGCTCATTCAAACGGTCCCACGTTTCTGTGATGCCTTGTAGCATGCCCATATCCATAACGGTCTTAAGCGCTTCTGCAGACACATATTCTGCACGGTTTATCAACTTAGTCTTTCCACCCAAATCGATGAATTCCAATGTAATCTCGGTCGACGGCATGGAGTCATTCGAAATACCTTCAGCATCTGAAAAGTAATCGGTATAGCTGATTTTCTCAAGCTCGATAATCTCCTTATAAACCCCTTTTCCCCACGCTTCCATACCAAAAAAGTCACCTAGATTTTCATCGACGCACTTCATACAGTAGTGCCAAACGCCTCCCGGACGGAAATCAACGGTGCACACTGGAATTTCCCATCCTCTCGGCCCCCACCAACGTTTCAGATGCTCTGGATCTTTGAACATCTCAAATAATAAATCTCGTGGAGCATCGAAAACGCGCTCCAGTATAAGTACACGATCGTTTTCTACTCTTGATACCATTGAATTGTTTGACATTGTAACTCCTCCTTGAAGATGAAATGGTTTTTATGATTTTTCTTTTTTCTGCAATTCCTTCAAATATTCATCTAAATTATCGAATCGTTCTTGCATTACACTCTGGAAGGACTGTAACCAAGAATCCAGCGCTTGGAATGGCTCGGGCCGTAGCTTGTAGATTCGACGGTTAGCTTCAGCCTGCACTTCCACGATCCCGTTGTCGCTAAGTACTTTTAAATGCTTTGAAGTTTGAGGCTGCCTCAATCCCAGTTGGTCGGCAATCTCACCCACAGTTAGAGGACCCTGGCGCAGGAGTTCGACGATATTCAAACGATTTGGTTCAGACAAAGCGCTCAACATCGTTATGTTTACTCCTGGAACTTTCCCTGACATGTCACTCACCTCGTAAAATGATGGTCGCCGGTAAATTATCATCTACCTCAGCACAGGTTTTATGATCCTGTTAGTCACAAATATAACTCAATCGGAATATTCCCGTCAAGGAATATTGAAATGTATCTTTATCATTTGAACCAAAGTATTGTTTCTCACTCTAAGTTGTACTTAAAAGCTTCATACGCTTGTCTATTTCTAACATTACTATATACGAAGTAAAAAAATTGATGACTTATGTTCTACGCTTTTGAAAAACTGCAGTACCATTTTCTTTAAACATTCTAAAAACTGTCTTCCATACACTATAATTAGGCTTTGGTTCTTGCCCTTTTCCCATCAATTTAAACTGCTGTTCATACCATACAAGTTCTAACATAGAAGCTAATTTCTTATCTAAAAAATTAATCCCCGTTCGTATCGGTTTTATAGTCATAGTTTTGTACGTACCTTTTATTATTTGATTAGGGAAGTCTGGATTTAATGCAAATAGCTTTCCAACGCCAACCATATCCACTGCACCACTTTCGACTGCTTCTGTCATTGCTTCTTCAGAACGGAAACCTCCTGTAACAACTAAAGTCGTTTTTACCAATTCACGTGCTTTGAGCGTATTCTAAAAAATATGCTTCGCGTTTCTTTGTACTTTCACGAACACCATCAAACATTTTAGGATTTTCATAATTACCACCTGAAATTTCAATTAAGTCCACCCCAAGCGAATCCATTTTTTGAAGAACTATCATTGATTCTTCCTCTGAAAAACCACCACGTTGGAAGTCTGCTGAATTTAATTTCAAACCAACGGGGAATTCATCGCCTACTTGTTTACGTATTTCTTTGTATATTTCAATTAAAAATTTCATACGACCATTTAAATCGCCACCCCACTCGTCTTGGCGCTGATTATGATGAGGGGATAAAAATTGACTGATTAAATATCCATGCGCCGCGTGGATTTGGACACCTGTAAATCCTGCTTTTTTTTGCAATCCGAGCTGTGTTCCCAAATCGTTCAATTAGTTCCCAAATTTCATTAGTCGTTAGTGCACGTGGTTCATTGAAGAAATCTTTAATATCGCCTGTAAGAGGAATGGCACTCGGTGCAACGGGATATTTAGATATTGTTTTGGGCGATTGTTTTCCAGGATGATTCAATTGCATCCAAAGCTGTGTGTCGTTTTTAGTACCTGCTTTTGCCCATTTTTTTAAGATTTCTAAATCTCGTTCGTCTTCGATAACCACATTACCTGGTTCTCCAAGTGCTCTGCGATCAATCATTACATTTCCTGTCACTAATAATCCTGCGCCTCCTTGTGCCCAGCGAGAATAAAGATTCACCAGATTTTCCGTTGGATTATTATTTACCGTTGCCATCGTCTCACTCATAGCTGCTTTAAAAAAACGATTTTTTACGGTGAAATTTGTAGACTTATTCATAGATGTATTCAAAATTGCAGATTTCATTTTTATGTTCCTTCCACTAATTTTTAGATGGTTCCAAATGCTCTTCAATATAATCATCTATTTGTAGTAGTAAGTTTTTTAACATTTTCAAACTGTTATTATGTGGATCAATATAATAATAATTCTTTGTCGATTCACGTCTTACATTAACAACTTTTGCTTCTTTTAACACTTTTAAATGATGAGAAACAGCTGGACGTGATAAATGTGTTTTTTGAGTAATTTCACCGACACGCATTCCATCTTCACAACTTACTCCTATAAGAGTAAAAATGATTGATTGTCGTGTTGTATCTCCAATGGCACTTAAAACAGTCTGACAAGCCAAAAATTCTTCTGCTAATATACTAAGTTTTTCAACTTCCTTCATTTGCTGTATCTCCTCTTTCGTTTAATCGATTAAACTAAAGGCATCTTATCATATTTTTTAAATACAATTTTAATGAGAAAGAAAATCGAGACCATTAAAATAATTGCATTATATTTTGTAAATTCTTAGTCACACATTCTTCTCGCTATGATGTAAATAATCAAAAACATCATAGAAAATGAAGTCCTGAGGATTAATCAATTTTTCATGATGCTCCTTTACTACTTTAAGTATTATGTTCATCTAATTAATAGAGTGTATACGCATTCTGAAGTAGATTATCCATTCCCAATTATTTTTATATACAACCCTAATTCTATTTCCTAAAATGGAAATATGGTGGGGGATTTGAAGAGATTATTCTATATAGGGGCTATACCAACTTTATTACTTTCTCTGTACGATGGAGAAATAGTAGAAGTTTTCAAAGGTTCGGGAACAAGCTCAAACTTCCCTACTGTCTACCCCGATAACCTTTAATAGGATGTTCAAATACTTTTATATGATGGAGAGGATAAAATGGCATTCAAAACACCAGAAGGCGAAGAACTTTTTCAGCAAGCCTATAGCAATAATTTAAAACGTTGGAATGTTTCATATGAAATATTGAATATACCAACTACATATGGAAATACACATGTCATAGCAACTGGAGAAAAAGAACTTCCGCCAGTTATTATGTTGCATGGGGCAGGAATGGGATCCACCATTTGGTATGCAAACATTGATGCGTTGAGTAATAATCGACGCGTCTATGCAGTTGATGTAATTGGGGATATAAACAAAAGTGAACCTCTTCGTTCCATCAGCGATCCTGAGGACATGGGGAAATGGATGGCTGAAATTCTAGATCATCTTGGTATTGAAAAAACAGATTTTATCGGACATTCGGCAGGTGGGTATATAACGTTGAATATAGCGACAGCCATACAAAGCAGGATAAACAAGATGGTCCTCTTAGCCCCTGCCGCTTCATTTATCCCGTTCCATAAACAATTTTTCCTTCGTCTTGCTTTTATAAACGCCATAAGACGGAAAGGATTCATCCAGCGATTTTTTTGTGATTGGTTCATTGCAAAAGGAAATACCATCGATAACAAAGTCTTTGATCAATTCATTTACGGGGTATTGCATTACAGATGGAAGGTAAAGCCAGTCATCCCTAAAGTGATTCCAAAAGAAAAACTAAAGACTATTCAAGTTCCAACCTTATTATTAATGGGCGACAAAGAGGTCATCTACAATCCTAGACGGGCTCTAACGCAAGCAAAAGCCTGCATTCCTCATATAGAAACCATGATGTTGCCAAATACAAGTCATTGCTTATTTATCGAGGATGCTAAAAAGGTAAACGAGTCTATCATTAATTTTTTACATAAAGATCCGCTATATGAACTGGACTCTTTAGTAACGAGTGCTAATGTTCAAGAAGTATAAGCTATTTAATTATTTCTGACCTTCTAAAATCGGCCGCGCTTTCTGGAGTAACAAAAAGCCCAATTTCTCATTTTTCCACTGAGAGATTGGGTTTTCTGTATTGTAAGTTATGTATTTTAAATTGTTCTCGCAACGATTTGAATTGTATGTGAAATAATAATTAAAAAGCCTAAAACAATACAACATACCTAATGATGTTATAGGAAAAATATCTATTAATTGCATGTTAAATTCTCCCTTTTCAGATTCTAACTTTAAATAATAGCTCTTCACCAAAATATGTACTTCCCTGCTCATCTCACTTTGAGAGAACACTCTGCGCAGGCGTTGTTTGAGCCACCTCGTCCCTCCTACCTAACTACTGCATTTCTGAGGAGTCACCTCTCTTTTCCCCACCTATGAATTATTATGACAATCCTCATCAGCCGTGATTTTCTACTACTTCTTATAATTTCATTCAAATAAAGAGATGAATGCTATAATCCATATACCTATCACAAGTATTAAAAACCACCAGCCCGTAAACTTTACGAACTTTTTTAAAAATGGTTTCTCAGTAAATCTATTTGAAAAGGAACTCATTTTTAAGAAATCTTCAGGAAACTTCAACAACATGTAAGAAAAACTGCCGAAAATTAAAGTAACCAATATTGCCATAATAAACATTGTACCTACTCCTAAACTTTAAGTTTTTACGTCACTTAATAATTATATTATTTAGCAACTAGATTGCACATTAGAAAATTCAAGAGCTAGTCTACAATTACGTTCTAGAATCGACGTATACATTGTTCAGTAAAATTAATATCCTTCTTGCAGTATCTCTCCACGTTTTTGGCATCTTCGTGAAAATCGTATACATTGCCGCAATTTACACAAAACATTTCAAGAATCAACATAAGAAACTCCAATAAAGTTCGTATGAATCTGACATTAGGAGCAAATGCTGTAGGTATGTTCTAAAGTCTAAAACAGCAACTTCTCTTACTTCTTCAAATAAATACACAATGGTAGCATTAGCTCAGAACATCACAAAGTAAATAAAACTCCATCACCTTCTATAGGAGGAAAAAAATGAATATAAAATTACGGCTTAAAATAATGATTTTTCTACAGTTTTTTATTTGGGGATCTTGGCTTGTGACATTTGGTTCTTATATGATCAATACGTTGAATTTTACTGGTGCGCAAGTTGGAATCGTGTATAGTTCTAACGGTCTTGCAGCCATTATTATGCCGAGTCTTATAGGCATTATTGCAGATCGGTGGGTAAAAGCAAATGTGTTATATGGAATATTGCATTTCCTCGGTGCCATTACCTTATTTACCGCTGCTGAAATTTCAGACCCTACAATAATGTTTTGGGTAATGCTCTTTAACTCAATCGTTTATATGCCAACACTTGCATTATCGAATACAATTTCTTATTATCACTTAGAAAATAAAGGATTTGATGTTGTAAAGGACTTCCCACCTATTCGTGTCTATGGGACAATTGGTTTTATTATTGCGATGTGGATTATTAGTCTTGCCAAAATTGAATTAAGTAATATTCAGCTATTTATAGCTAGCGGCTCTTCGTTGCTACTTGCACTATACACAATTTCCCTTCCTCCCTGTCCAACTTCTAATGCTGCTATTAAGGACAAGTCAATGGTAAGCCTTTTGGGACTGGACGCTTTTGTTCTTTTTAAAGATAAAAAAATGGCGTTGTTTTTAATTTTTGCAATGCTATTAGGTGTTGCGCTTCAAATTACGAATACATTTGGTGATCCATTTTTACACGACTTCGCCTTGAACCCTGATTATAAAAATAGCTTTGCGGTAAAATATCCAGCTATTTTATTATCAGTGTCACAAATTTCAGAGGTATTCTTTATACTGACCATTCCATTTTTCTTACGTAAGTATGGGATAAAAAAAGTAATACTGATCAGTATGGTGGGATGGACTTTACGCTTTGTTTTCTTTGGGTATGGGAGCCCTGTTGGCGGAGGATTTTTACTATTATTATTATCAATGATTGTTTACGGCTGCGCCTTTGATTTCTTTAATATTTCGGGAGCCATTTTTATGGAAAAAGAAGTCGATCACCGCATTCGTGGTAGTGCTCAAGGATTATTTAGTACAATGGTCAATGGCATAGGCGCCTATTTAGGAGCTGTTATTAGCGGAAAAGTAGTTGATTATTTTACAATTGACGGAGTCAGGAATTGGCAATATATTTGGTTATTCTTTGGTGCGTATACCCTGGTTTTGGCAATCATTTTTGCAGTAATTTTTAAATATAATCATGACAGTGGTGCAATGAAAAGCGCTGTGAAACAGTGATTTAAAAGGAAATTTAGAAAGAGCCTTACCTTTTGGTGATGGCTCTTTTACTGTACTTTTAAAGTTTGTCCTCATGAATAATTAGGTTAGATGGATTGACATTTTCTCCCTCTTCAAGAGACATCTCATTAAAACTCTCAACATCATCTAGTCTCAACGGTGTTATTAATTCTAATGAATTACCATCTGGATCAGAAAAGTAAATTGCCGCATGTGCATGTGGGTTATTTGACAGTACTAAAGGTTGATGTTCGGAAGCAAGTCCAAATTCAGTTCGAACTTCAATGCCGATTGAAGACAACCACTCTTTTACATGCTCATATTGTTTTACCGATAGCATGAATTAGGCTATCGAACCTTATACAATATCCAATTTTCAATGAACGAGCGTGTTTTATAGACTTTTACTAGTCTACAGATGAAGTATAACACCCTTTCAGACAATTAAGGTAGCAATAGTTACCTCTTGTCTGACCTCACTTTCATCCCATGTCTAAAGACGGGCTACACCCTGCATAGGCTTTCTCGTTCGGAGAATCTGTAAATGAGCTTCATATAAACCTTTTATCATGTAAATATTCTCCTATTTCATCATTATTTATGAAATAGTATATTAAAAGCACAAACCATTTACATCAATCTTTTGTCTGAATTAATAAAAGCCCATCATCTAATCATTAAAAGAACTCATATAGTCCATTAACAAAATACTCATATATTTTGTCATCAATTATATTTTCACCATATCCTTCAAAAAAAATTTGTTTTTCGATTTCTTTTTCAAAGACATTTGTTTTCGGTCGAATTGCTAGTGAAACATCATATCTCGGATCTCCATATGCTCCACTCCCCCAATCAATAACACCTGTGATTTCCCTGTTGGATACCAATACGTTATCAATTGTATAGTCTCCGTGAATTAACGTCTGTTTATAATTATCAGGTTTATTCTTTTTAACCTTTTCCAATAACTCCTTAGTTCCATCTACTTCATTATTAATAAGATTATTGTGTGCTTGACTTATCATTTGCCCAAGCCAGTTTTTATTGTGTATTAGTTCCTTTGGACAAGGCGTTGAATGAATATCCGCTAAGAGTTTGCCAAAATTAAATATTATTTCTTGCCTTGTTTCCTTATTTTTCTCATCTTTTAAAGCAATTCGGACAGTTTCACCCTGTATGTACTCAAAAAGTGCCCAACATTGACGATCTTGCTTTTGCTCAACGAATAGCTTTACTTTCGGAATGAGTAGTTTTGTTTCATTTGCTAAGCAGTTTAGTACAGAAACCTCCTTTTTTAACAAAGAACAATACCATTCACCTTTTGTTCTTTTGAGAGCAAAAGAGCCTTGATGATTGTGAATAATTGCAACATTCGAGGTGTATCCTTGTCTTGGAAACTTAATAGAGTCAAGTTTTTTTAGAAATTCTCTTATTTCTTCTGGTATTTCATCAACCTGTATAGGCTGCAATGAGAACCCTCCTCTGAAAAGAATTTAGCTTATACTGCATTGCTGAGAGTCACTCGTTTCTTCAGGAAATCCTCAGAATGCTTGAAATCATCCATATTAAAGGTGTTCACTAAGCCGTTATGAATCTAGTGGGAGTTAAAAAAGTATCATTGGTCCACAAATAAGAACAGCCAAAATTGAAATGATAGCTATATTAACTCGATGGACTTTTTGTGTATCGTAGCGAATTTTTTTCTCCATTAATAGATCCCCCTAAAAAATGAATGGACATTCAGTATATTTTTCTATTATTATAAAGTATAACCACTACTTTTTGTAGATAAAAATTGCATATTAGAGAATATTTTACATTCAACAGAAACTAAGGGGGATTATTTACATGGGGAGAGTCCAACAACTTGCACCAAATTTTTATTGTATTGATACACATGATTTAAATCGTGAACAGCGTACAAGCTCTTATTTGCTTATCGATGAAAAAATTACATTAATCGAGACTTCTGCTAGTCCTTCTATGCCATATATAATAGAAGGTTTAGATGAATTACATATTGATCTAGAGGATATTCAATATGTAATTGTTACACATATCCATTTAGACCATGCTGGCGGTGCAGGCTTGTTTTTACAAAGCTGTCCAAATGCCAAATTCGTTGTACATCCACGAGGTGTATCTCATATGGTGGATCCTAGTCGTCTAATTGCCAGTGCAAAGAGTGTTTACGGGGCGGAGTTCGATCGTCTTTTTGATCCGATTGTCCCTATAGATGCTGACCGCATTATAGAGATTGGACATGAGGAAGTACTATCTTTAGGTCAACATCAGCTAACGTTTTATCATACAGAAGGTCATGCAAAGCATCATGTTTCAATGCTTTATTCTGCTACGAATGGATTGTTTGTTGGAGATACAACTGGTGTACGTTACCCAGAAATGGAGAGCGAATCAATTGATTTAATTATTCCCTCCACTTCACCGAATCAGTATGACCCAGATACAATGGAGCAATCTATCCAACTTTATGAAAAGTTAAATGCTACAGAATTGTATTTCGGCCATTTCGGTGCTTATAAAAATCCAACTGAAGCTTACAGACAAGTACGCTACTGGACACCATTATTTCTAGCTGAAGGGAAAAAAGCGTTATTGGTATCTAGTGATTTTAAAGAACAAGTACAATTTTTAGATACCCGCTTAAAGGCTCTTTTGTACAACTATTTACAGGAAAATGGCATCGCAGAAAATCATCCGGTTTATCAAACAATCCCATTCGATACTATTGTTTCGTCAATGGGGATTCTGGATTACTTCTTAGAGAAAAAGAATTCCCAAAATTAAAGCAAACTTAACTGGAGAGGAGTAATCCTCTCTGTTTCTTTTATGTTCTTTTTTCTTCAACTGTTACGATATGTTTGATTTCAGCAGGCAAGCAAGCGAGTTCTGATTTAAAGAACTCTGGGAATAGAAAGGCATCCTGAAGATTCGAAATAGGTAACCATTCTAACCTTTCTTCAATGCCATCACTGGTGTAGCTTTCACACTCTACTTCGACTTCATTTGATTTCATTAAATAAAAGAATGCTATTTCATGAAATTGGGTTTCTCCATATGTACCACTTTGAACAGGAAAAAAATTTTCATGAATATACACTAAACGATCAACTTCAAAATGCACTTTGGTTTCTTCAAAGCATTCGCGGATAATGGCTTCTTCTAACGTTTCCTGTAATTTCACTCTTCCCCCAACGGAGTAGTAATAAGAGTCGCGATTATTTTTAACCATCAGCACTTTATCATCTCGGAGAATGATTGCACCCACCCTCATATTGAACACACCATCTTTAGTTGGGAATGTGATATCATGTTTTTCTTTATCCATCAGAATCTCCTACCTTTCAAAAGTTAAATCTATCACGTTATATCGCTACCTTTTCTCGATATTGCATACATGAACAGACTCCAAACGAAATGGTCAATATAGAATTGCTGGATGCTTACAGTCATAACCGTATTTATTTGCAGTCACCATAAGAACAAGACTAAATTGATTTGTTGCGAAGTGAAATGTTAAATCGAATGAAAGAAAGAGCAAAGGCTATAGGAATTCTATTAATCTAATAACGAGAAAAACCGCACAAGTTTTGGTGGCAAGACGTTTCTGTCGTATCATTCAAAGTTAATTCCTTCTACACAAGGTAGAGTATTAAACAAGTTAAAGCGTTTCCTCCTAGACATGATATCCATACTGTACAAGTAACAAGATTTGACCATTATCGGTACTTATATCAGCAACATCGGTATAGTAGCATTAGCATTGGAACTAAACTGGCCAATACAAAATAAAAACTAACGAAAATAACATAAAAATAATAATTTTATTGACATATATATTAAACGTCATAATCATCCTGTCAATACATATTTTGTAATATAAAGGAATTAAGAGGTGATAAAATGATATTAAAAAACAAATATATCAAATATATTAGGTTTTTTATCTTTTCGCATATAGCAATTATAGCAATTGCTATATACAATATTTCATTTCTTAATAGAATCTTGGTGGATATTTTAGTAGCTTTTCTATTTTCCATAATTTCTGATTTTGCTTTTCAAAATAAAAAATTTCGAGACTATTCATTATTACAGAAAATTTCCCTCTTTGTAATGGCTGTGGGAATATTTATAACAGTTTTCATATCTGTTTCTATTTAAACTTGATTTGCTTACCACAAGATATAAAGATTCAAAACTAGAGCAAGCTGCCCTCTCTCCCTGATAAATAAGCATAGATTACTTCAATTAAAAACTTTGTATTATAGGGCCAGACGAATACGTATACAGATGTAGCCACTTTTAAATCTTAAAGGAATTGTTTTAATCAAAATCGAATATAGAAAATATAGGAAACTAAATAAAATAAGAGGTGAGATAAATGAACGATACGTTTTATAGTAAACACTTTCAGCTAGACCGAATTGGTAAAGGTATATATGCAGCAATAGCTAAAGATGGTGGTGGAGCTGTAGGAAATGCCGGTTTTGTGGATCTAGGCGATAAAATTATTATTTTTGATACATTTAACACTCAACAAGCATCTGAAGACTTAAAGTTCGTTGCTGAAAAAATAACAAACCGACCTGTTACATGGGTTATTAACAGCCATTGGCATGGCGATCATATTCGAGGCAACCAAACATTTAAAGATTCAATTATTATTTCAAGTCAAATTACATACTCAAAAATAAGAGATGTCCATCCCTCAAGATTCAGTAAACAGAAAAATGATATTCAAGGTTTAAAAGGCTATATTCTATCCTTAAAAGACCAACTAAATCAAACTAATGATCCCCAAATACAATACCAAATAAATTCTCTAAATGAATTAAAAGATTCTTTACCAACTTTGGAATTAGTTTTACCGAACCAAACATTTATAAATGAAATAACCTTTCAGGGAACACAACGTTGTGCAAAGCTTTTCACGTTAGGAGGAGGCCATTCATTTTGTGATGCAATGCTTTATATTCCTGATGAGAAAGTAATATTTATGGGTGATTTATTATTTGTGAATTGTCACCCAACGTTTTTTGAAGAGTCTGATCCTGTGAAATGGAGCAATATTTTAAAAAAAGTTGGACGACTAGAAATTGACGTGGCAGTACCCGGACACGGTCCAATAGGTACAAAAGAAGATATCTCAAAAATAATCAATTATATTTCTGAATTAACTACTATTGCAGAAAAGAGCAAGCAGAATGAGGATATTGAAATTCCTGAAATCTATAAAGATTGGCGTTCACCTGAGATTTACCAGCAAAATATAGAACAACTAAAAGCATTGTCAACCAATTAAAGAGAGGGCGTAGTATTTTGTCCTCTCTTAGTCTTATATATGAGCCAAGACAGATTGAAAAGCCTGCTCCTCCCTATCAAAAAAGGATTACAGATAAAACAAATTTAACCATTTACTCGAATTGTTGATTTTGTGGAATTTGTGCATTAGGACATCGTTTTTTTAACTCTAAAATAAACTTCATTTTATCTTTTGGTAAAATTTTTATACTACCATGAGCTGCTGTTTCGTAAAATATTTCCAGTCCCTTTTCAGATGATGAAATTTGATAACCAGTATACTTATCTGTCGTTGGAGAAACCCTTGTTATACTTTGATACGGAATCTTACTTTTGAATGGACCACCTTTAACTAAGAGATACTTTTCACAGAAAACAAACTTGATAGAATTTGCGTACCACCAAATAAAAACTAGTGAAACAATAAAGGCCGTTGACATAATAATAACCGTTAATAAAGATGTGATGATCGGAAGAAGTGATATAGCGCCAAATATCCAAATCAATAAAAAAATCATTATTGCTAAATTAATATTTGTTTTTGCATGATAAACCATAAGAGTTATCCCACCATTCTTATTAATTTTCTCTAAAATTCACTTACTATTATTAAATCAATAGGCAGTGGTTTCGCAAGTATAAGAACATTCTTTTAAGTGCTTTTTAATAATGGTGTTTTGATAAAAATCGAACTTTAATAATAACTTTTAGCCGATTTTGAAATAGAAAGCAAACGTCCAAGCAGTAATCGCCGACCCTAGAATAAGGGCGTGGAGAATCATATGCTCCAGGTTGGGACGCGGATTATTTTTTATACGAGGGAGTATGGTAATGGTGTTCGAAAAAATCCTTTCGTATACTTGCTGCCATGTCTCGTTATTCGGCATTTTATAAACCATCACACCTGTCAAATAAGGAATCCACCAGTTAAAAATTGCCCCAATCAAAACAAGGGTCCATACAAATCCACTAATGCCGAACCATACGGACTCGCGGCTTAAAGAAAGCAAGATAGGGATCATCATAATTATGCCGTTCACCAACGCCTCATTGCGGCGCTCTTTGGCTGAGTAATGACGTACTCCGTTAAAAGGATAAAAATCAATCCATGTTGTAAGTTGATGATAAAGCAACGTTGCAACTTGCAATAGCAATAAATAAAAAAACATGATTGTTCCTCCTGTCATTGTTACTCATACTTTTGTTCGAATCCATTGATCAATGCAGTGAGACCTACTTCGAACCATTGATTATAGTATTCCGCTGGCGCTGTGGGACGATCAGGACAATTACCTACCTCCGCAAGTGCATGACCAATAACAAAGACGGCGATCGACTGGATGATGAAAAGAACTTCTTCGGGACTTGCCTTTGTCTTTTCCATTACAGCAATTAATGGGACAGCCAATTTAGCGCCCGTCTTTTCAGAAACGGAGTGAATGGCCACTAATGGAACCACCCCCGGATGCGCTTTCAATATGTTTCTGAAATTAGTTGCAAAAGAATGGAACGTCTGCGTCCATGGCAGCACAGTTGCTTCGTCAACAACAGCTTTTATACTCACAGCATCGATAACCTGTTGTATAAGTGCTTCTTTATTTGGTACATGATGATAAAGGGATGCCGCTTCTACACAGATCCCATTTTCTTCCTTTTCAAACTTAGATAGCAAGTCATTGCTCTTTTAACCTCTCTAAAGCTGATTGAAAATCCTGGCTCTTCCCTACCTGACGGAAATCTTTAAAAGGGTTGCTCACATTTTTCATTCGCTCCAGTACAGCAGGAATAGTAAAGAGATCTGGTGTTAAATGCTCATTAACCTCTTCCCAATGTAATGGCGTTGCCACTAAGCCCTTTTCGTTGCCACGAGTTGAATATGGAGCAATAATCGTCTTGCCTTCTGCATGCTGCACATAATCTAAATATAATTTTTGATGTCTATTCTTCTTTAAACGCTCGATCGTATACAATTCCGGTTTTTGCTCACATAAAAAACGACAGACAAATTCAGTAAATACTCGCACCTCTTCATAAGTAAAGGCATTTTCAGGTAACGGTATATATAGCTGTATTCCCTTACCTCCCGACGTTTTAACAAAAGATTGCAGCTTAAAATAATCGATAATTCCCTTTAAATCCAGAGCTCCAGTAACAGCAAGTGAAAATTGCTCAACGGAAGGAGGATCTAGATCGAAAACAATCTCAGTTGGACGCTCTGTTTGTAACGTTTGGAATGGAATATGCAGCTCTAGTGCAAGCTGATTGCCTAGCCACAATAATGCTTCAAGATTGTTACATACTAGATAATGAATATCGTCCATCCATCCTGTTGCAACAAATTCAGGTATTTTCTCAGGACTACTTTTTTGATAAAAGCTTTCACCCGGGACTCCATGAGGAAATCGAATTAGCGTAAGTGGTCGATCTCGTAAAAAAGGTAGCAAATACGGAGAAATCATTTGCAAATAGTGCAAATAACCATCCTTCGTAATACCGATTTCAGACCAAACAGGCTTATCAGGATGCGTAATCTGAACAGTATTTGGAATAGGAAAAAGTTGACGTTGCATATGCTGCCAATGACAATCCTCTGGCAACATCTCCAGTCGAAATGCATGGAAACGCGGTTCTCGACATTTACTCCCATCGAAATCAATACAGGCAATATCAAGACAAATGGATGGCTCCAGCTCCCATGTTTCATTATTCCTCTGTCCATTTGTTTGAAAAAAAGCAATGAGCGTTTTCCGTTCTTCCTCTGACATTCCATGTTTAAGAATAACTACTTCAACTAGCTCTCCCTGTTGATAAATACTGCCATGAAAATAACCATTACCATGATCATATTTCGTCACTATTACCGTAACATATCTCCAATTTTTTATTTTTAACCAATGTGTCGAGCGTGTATCTCCTATCCATTTACTCGTTATCTTCTTTGCAACCATTCCCTCTCCATTGTAAACTTTAATAGCCTGCCAAAGAGGCTCACTATGCTCCACACAGTTAATCACTTGCAAAGGACATTGATCCTCATAATTGACAGTCGCCGGGAGCTTTAAAGTTGTAAAAAGCTTAGAAAGTTGCTGTTTGCGTGTTTTTAAATATTTATTTGTCAGCGACTCCCCTTTATAGCTCAGTAAATCAAACGCAATATAATGACAAGGAAAATCTTTTGCATGAGTAGCAATAACTTCTTTGTTTTGCATCCGCCCTCTTTTTTGAACAAGTGAAAAATCACTTTTAAAGTTATTCGTTAAACAAACTAATTCACCATCCAACGTTAATGGTAAAAACTTTTTAATTTTATTAAATATGCTATTACAAAAATCAAGTATCTCCGGAAACAGGTGAGTTAAGTTATTGCCATTTCTGCTTATTAACAATGGCTGTTCGTCCCAAACTAACATACATCTAAATCCATCATATTTTGTTTCGTACAACCACTCCTCACCTATAGGCGTCTCGAGCACTTCTGTTAATAGCATTGGTTTCATTTTAAATACCTACTTTGCTTTTTACCTTCAGTTTTTGATGATTTCACTTTAAGATACATAAAAATAAGCAAAATATATCATAGTAAGAAAAACGAGGTGATACAAATGCATACAGTTTGGAAAGGCAGTATCTCATTTGGTCTAGTCAATATACCAGTAAAACTTCATGCCGCAACAGAAAATAAAGACATTAAATTGCGCCAGCTCCATAAAGAATGTCATACACCTATTAGCTATAAAAAAGTTTGTGAAGGCTGTAACCAAGAAGTAAAAGATGAGGACATTGTGAAGGCTTATGAATACGCAAAAAATAAGTTTGTCGTATTAGATCCAGAAGAATTAGAGAACTTGCGGAAGGAAAATGAAGATAAGGCCGTTGAAATCATTGATTTTGTAAAATTAACTGAAATCGATCCTATTTATTTTGAACGTACTTATTTTTTATCCCCTGATTCGACTGGCGGAAAGGCTTATGCCCTATTACGTCAAACATTAGAACAATCCGGAAAAATAGGTGTGGCAAAAATTATTATCCGTTCAAAAGAACAATTAGCAATTGTCCGTGTTTATCAAAATGCATTAGTAATGGAAACGATTCATTACCCCGATGAAGTAAGGAGTGTTGCTGATGTTCCAAGTATTCCAAGTGAACAAAACATTGTTCCAAAAGAGCTAGAAACCGCACTCATGCTAGTTGATCAATTAACAACAGAATTTAATCCAGAAAAATATACTGATGACTATCGCAATGCTTTAATGGAGCTTATAGAGGAGAAAAAAGTTACAAATACAATCTCGACTAGCGATAAACGTCCAGTACCTGATAACGTTACGGACTTAATGACAGCACTTCAAGCTTCCTTAGAAAAAACGAAGAAGCCAACAACAAGAAAACGGGCAACGAAAACGAAGAAAAATGCTTAAAAAGTACACGTAAGAAGCGTATCCATTATTTTTTGGATATGCTTTTTTTAAGAATCTCCCTTTTATTTGTTACTACCAATAGCTTGTCACAATACATTCCATATTTGTGATAAAAATTAGGTTTGCCTATCTCCTCAAAATGACGATTCCATTTAAACATTTTTATAAAAATTGATAAGGTCGGTTTGTAGTTGGACTTTTCCAAACCGAGTTTTTGTAACGTAAATCTCTTTATTATTCGATGGATTCTGATTAAATAATTCGTATCTAAGAAAATAATTAAGTCGGCATTCGAAAAGCTTTGCGCTACCCAGTCCTCATTATGAACGCCCTCAATAATCCACGCTTCCGTAAGAATAATATTATTCAAATAATCAACTTTTTGTTGCTCGGTTCTTCTAATATCACCAGAATTTTGTCTTTTCCAAACAACATTATCTAATTCATAATAAGGAATATTTAATGTCGTAGATAGCTCTTTCGCTAAAGTAGTTTTTCCACTCCCAACAGAGCCAATGATATGTATTTTGCGCGGAAATTTCTTGTTCAAATTAACCCACCTTTCCTTTATAGCTTGTTAATTTTGTGGCTCATCACCATAACGTGGGGTTAATTTCCGTTCCGGCTGGGCGCTTTCCTAGGGGCGTCCGATGAGCAGCCTGGGCCAGCAGATGTTTTTTGTCCGAAAGCGTAGTGCTAACATAGCGGCAGCAACGTGTTTTGTCTATGCGAAAGCGAAGCGACAACAAAAGGGTTTTATCTGCGCGAAAGCGAAGGCAGTGGCAACAACATGATGTTGGTTACGAAGTCGTTATCACTGTTGTTTTGCACTGAGCCTTCGTTCCCCTACTTGCCCTCATCTGTGACGCTAATCCCTATGGGGTCGCCCTACCTCTACCTCAATCAACCTATTACAGTAAATTGGCAATTGATTGGATAGATCCTAATGGAGATGTTATCAATCTTTCTTTAGGAAGTCGAGAAGACAATTCAAAATTGCTCAGTGCTATATAAAGAGCTCATTCTAAAAATTAATTTATTATTGTAGCTGCGATTACACATTTATTGGTTAAAATGTATATAATAGATGTAAAGATATCTTTACTTTCAGACGCAGGGGAAGGATGATTTTAATTTTAGAAGCTTGGAATCATTTTACTTTAGGAGTTAATAAAGATGGTTAAAAATAATATCAAATTATTTAGAACTGAAGCTGGATTAACACAAGAACAATTTGCTAAGAAACTAAGAATAACGAGACAAACAGTTATTGCTATAGAAAATCACCATTACAATCCTAGTTTAGAGTTGGCTCTTAAAATTTCCGAATTTTTCAATACGAATGTAGAGAGTATTTTCATTTTGGAGGAGGATGAGTCTAGTGCAAACTAACAGAAAAAAACCGATAAGTATTTGGTTGAGCGTTGCGACTCTAGTTGTAATTAATTTGTTTGTTGCTCTATTTGAACACCCATACTCATACGGGAATATACCAATGAGTATAATCATGCTTTTTGGAGTTATCCGATATAATATGAAAATAAAACAAATGGACACAGAGAACGCTGCACCGTTAGCACCCATGTAGCTCCCAAAACCAGCGCACACCAAAGAAGATTAAAATGTACTCAGTACAGTTATAAAATACTACGGCTGGGAGAGGAAGGTCGATAAACTATGGTACCTGCGATGAACTTCGATTGAAATTGCTTTATCAGCTTCTAAAGGTACCTTTATCACTGCAAGAGATGAGTGTACAGTTTAATACTTCTAAAACAACACTGCATCACCAACTTTCTATATTAAAAGCTTTTCTTCACATAATTAAACAATTTAAATATACGCAAATTATCAGTCAAAGTGATACGGAACGGGAATCAACACCACATTTATTATGAGAAACTAATTTGTGCGAATATTGGATTTATTATACAATATTTCTTAAATAAAGATAAAGGTGAAGGAGTTAGAGGTATGTATCAAAATGAGTTTAGTGGAAATTTAGAGAAATATAAAAACCCTATTGAATATGATGTACTTCATGAAAATTATAACGTGGATTTATATTTTATTGAAAATCATCTCAAGAAAAATAGCGGTACGATAATTGAATTAGCCTGTGGCACAGGTCGCTTAGCTATTCCGCTAGCCAAGCAAGGATTCAATGTTTATGCAGTAGATATCCATGAAGGGATGCTTCAATTGGCAATTGAAAAAGCGAAAAAGCACAATGTCCATGTGCATTTTACAGTGCAAGACTGCACGCAGCTTCAATTATCGATCACATCAAATTTTATCTATATGACAGGTAATTCATTTCAACATTTTCTAAGTAACGAAAGTCAAAATGCTTTATTCCATTCCGTTAAAAAGCACTTAAATCCAGGTGGAGAATTCGTATTTGATACGAGAAACGCTCTTCTAAGCGAACTGACTACCGTGGATGAATACGAAGAAAGTTCAGTCAACAGTAAAGGTGAAAAACTAACTATTCAGCATCGTGACGAATATGACCCTATCACACAAATCTTAACTTGCCGTTCTAAAAATAAACTAGAACACTCTATTTCCGAAGATTCAATTCGACTTCGCTATACATATCCAATGGAAATGAAGAGGCTATTAGAACAAAATGGGTTTGAAATGTTGCACATATATGGTTCGTGGAACAAAAGTGACTTTACAAAAAATAGTCCATCTATGATTGTACACGCACGGTTACAAAAATAAAATCACAAAATACAAACATTTGTTCCATACTCTGTTATAATTAAGAAAAAATTAGGAGCTAAATAGATGATAAACATTCGTGAACGTATGGAGCATTACCGTATAACAGGTTTGAGCATGGTAGCTTTCGAAAAGGGCAAAATTAGTAAGGAGGATCATTTTGGTGTTCTAGAAGCAGGTACCTATCAAAAAATTAATGAGCATACCGTTTTTAATGCTTGCTCGATCAGTAAGTTTCTAACAAGCATTTTAGTGATGAAATTCGTGGAACAAGGGATTGTAGATTTAGATGAAGATGTTAATGAAAAACTAGTTTCATGGAAGGTTCCTGACAATCAATTGACAAAGCATAAACAAGTTACATTACGCAACTTATTATGTCATCAATCTGGTATTGTGGACCCTGAAGGCAGCTTTATGCCCGTAGAATCATTCAAAGAAATGCCATCCATGGTAGAAATAATGAGTGGTACAACTCCTCCTTATTGCCCTACCTCTATTGAAGTGACTGTTGAACCTGAAAGTGAATTTCATTATTCTGATGCAGGCTTTTGTCTTATTCAGTTATTAATAGAAGATATAACGCAAGAAACGTTTTCTCATCTCATGGATGATTTTATTTTTAAGCCATTGGGCATGGCAAACAGTACATTTTCTACCTCTCTTTCAACATCAAATATGGATAACTTTGCATGTGGCCATGATCAAAATGGAGCTTTAATTCCAGGGAAATATTCTATTTATCCTTATCTTGCTGCTTGTGGTATATGGACTACCCCTAGCGATTTGACAAAATTATTACTAGATATTATGAATGCTGTCAAAGGGCAAAGTAAAATTGGTATTACTACAAAACAAGCAAAAGAACTGTTCCGTTCACAAGGATGTAAGGAATGGACGGGCCTAGGCGTATTTCTAGATGGCACGGACGAGAAGCTCGAATTTTCCTCTCTTGGCTGGGGTGTTGGATTTCAATGTATGCTAGTAGCCTATCCATACCTCGAAAAAGGGATAGTTATGATGACTAATACTGATACAGGTATGCATCAAATGAAGGGAATCATGGGTGAAATCTATCATGCACTTTACTAATAGCAGAAAAAGAGGCTGGAACATCAAGCCTCTTTCATCACCTTATAATGCATTTGCACCATTTGCCCATAGCGTTGGGTATTTATTAACTTTAAATCTTGATATGGATTATGATCCTTAAACAATGGAATTCCTGAACCTAAAAGATGCGGTGTAACCGTAATAATTAATTCATCTATTAACTGCGCTTTCATAAAGGCATCGAGAATTGCCGCTCCACCAACCATCCAAATTTTAGAGCCTTCCTGTTCCCTTAATTTTTTCGTAAACGCTACTACATCTTCATTCACAAACTCAACATGTTCGTTTTCACCACTTTGTGATGTTGTGAATACATAACATTTCTTATCGAGATATGGAAAAGAATCAATATGGTCTACAACGTAATCATACGTTCTCTTTCCCATAATAATAGTATCGATAGATTGATACATGTCGGAATAACCAGCATCCCCTTCCCCCTCTGTTTCTTCTAGCCATTGTAAATCATCATTCTCTTTCGCAATAAATCCATCCAAACTAGTCGCAATATATAAAATGATTTCTCGTGACATAACGTCATCTCCTTTTCTCTTTTGTAAAACTCATGAACAATATTTATAATATACATAAAACATGACAACTACTGTCATGATTAAAAGAAAAGGTGAGAAAATGTCAAAAGCAAAACGTTTATTAGATATCCTTCTGTTTGTTAGTGCAAAAAAGAAATTTACTGCTCAGGAAGTTGCTGATGAATTCAATATTTCGATTCGCACAGTTCATCGATATATTTTAGATTTAAGTGATATGGGCTTGCCTATTTACGCTGAGCAAGGACGAAACGGTGGCTACTCTGTCCTTAAGAGCCGACTTCTTCCCCCTATTTTATTTACAGAAGATGAGGCGGTTTCGATTTTCTTTGCGTTCCAATCACTGCATTATTACCGTGATTTACCTTTTAATACGGAAATGAAGTCAGCTTCTCATAAGCTATATAGCTCGCTTCAGGAGGAGGCAAAGCAGAAAGTGGATAAACTTCAATCCTATATCGCGTTTTGGAATCCTAAACGAGCGATTGAAACACCTTTATTGAAAGCTGTTTTAGAGGTAGCTATTGAAAACAAAAATCTACATATTCAATATGAATCCAAATCAGGTACAACAACAAAATATATTCACCCTATTGGTGTTTATGCTCATGATGGATTATGGTATATGCCAGCTTTCGATCTCACTAAACAAAAAATATTATTGTTTCGTGTAGATCGTATTCTTTCTATCGTAGAAAGCGAAGAAAACAAAGAGGAATTTATAAATTTGGAGGAGTGGTTTGGCAACACCTATGAGATTAAACAACCCATTCGTTTACATGTACTATTATCAAGGGAAGGTGTACGACAATGCAGAAGTGAACCTAGCCTTGAAGACTTAGTCGTCATAAAAGAAGATGGCACAGGTTATATTGATTCCATTATAGACAAAGGTGAACTAAATTTTACTAGCCCCCTCTTCTATCGGCTTGGTATGCATGCTCAAATTGTAGAACCGAATGAATTAATCAATATTTTACGACAGCAGGCAAAAGATATTTTATCTATGTATCCAGAAAATGAATAATGTTATATGACGATTTTGTAAGATTGGCGTAACATTCATCGTTACTACTTTATGGACAATTTTCTTATACTTTGTAAGTGAGGAGGAGATAACATGCAACCAATTGAATTAAACAAACGAATTGATACACTAGATTATTTAAGAGGATTTGCTTTATTAGGAATTATTTTAGTAAATATTCCGGCATTATTATGGATAAATACACCGGACACATCTATAGATATTGCATACAATAGATTTTTAATATTATTTGTGGAAGGTAAGTTTTTCTCGATTTTTTCATTTTTATTCGGTGTAGGCTTTTATATTTTTATTTCCCGTGCAATGGCTAAAAATAATAACGCCTATCTTTTATTTATTAGAAGAATGATTATTTTATTGTTAATCGGGCTTGTACATTTTTATTTCCAACCTGGAGAAGCATTAACCGTCTATGCAATTTTCGGGCTAATTGCTTTACCATTTTACAAAGTTCGTAAAGAAATAAACGTAACTATAGGACTTATACTATTAGCGGTAACTGCTTATTATGGCATCAAAATTGCTATGCCGTTTCCACTTATTTTACTAGGATTAGCTGCTGGGCAGTATCAAATTTTCGAAAAGATCCATGACAACCGTAAAAACATATTTATCTTTACAGTGATAATGTTCTTTATTAGCATAGTGGGCTTGCTGTATCAATGGCATTATGTCCCAGAGGCAATGGCGAACGTTAACAATATGACAAAAGATGAATTTACAGAACATGTGACAAACATTGAAAAATTTTCATTAATCGGGCTTCAATTTAGCCCATTTGTATCTGCATTTTATGTAGGTTTATTAATGTTATTACTCAAACATCATTTATGCCAGGCCTTGCTTTCACCATTAAAAGACTATGGACGAATGGCATTAACAAATTATTTAGGGCAAACAGCGCTAATCTTACTAATTGGCAATGCCTTTGACCTTATTGGCAATATTCGTTTTATCCAATCTCTTTGGATTTGCATAGGTATTTACATTTTCCAATTACTGTTTAGCAAGATTTGGCTGCAATTCTTTAAATTTGGACCATTAGAATGGTTGTGGCGCATGGGTACTTATTGGACTATACCTTCATTGCTTAAAGCTTCTACTAATTCTAAGGAACGCTCCTAACCCAAAAAAACTTAAAAATGACAAATACCTAACAAAAAGCTTTTTTCCTTCATAAAATAGTAGTGTACTCAATTCGCTTCCAGCTTGCTCATACCTTGAGCAAGAAACACACCCCCATCATTAAATCTTTAATTTTTGGTCACTTTCCGCTTAGGAAAAGTGACCATTTTTTTCTTATCATATACCCTAAAATTTGCTTTATAAAAAAACCGACAAGATCATTTAAGATTTTGTCGGTTACTCAGCTTATTTAGCAGCCCAAATATCTATTTCCAATTTAATATCAGGGAGTCCTAAAGCAGTAATATAAGCTATCGTCATAGAAGGATAAGGATTTCCAAACATCGTTTCCCACTCTTGATAGAAATCATCCCAATCTATTTCTTCAGTTGCCCAAATATTGGCTTTCACCACATTGTCTGCGTTAAGTCCCTCTGCCTGCAATATTAATTGAATATTTTTTAATGTATTCTTAACCTGCTCTGTTAGTGATGATGGCAATTCACCTTTTACCCCAACTCCAATTTGTCCAGATAATGCGTATATTGTTGCATCCTTAGGAATTATTGTAAGATGGCTGTAATTGCCAACAGGGCTAGGTACTTGGATTGGATTTTTACGTGTTATTTCATTTTTCATGGTTAATCTCCTCTAGGTTTTTATTTATTTTTCTAAAAAAGGGCAGACTCGTCCCTATAAACTTAATTTTAGAAAAAAACAGCAGTTGAGAACCCAATACCCATACTTAAAAAACGTAATGATCTTTTTTTCATTTGGATTCTCCCCTTTCACCTAAAGTTATTTTCATATTACCATGCATTTCATAAAATAATCAAATCTTTACATTTTTATTTCTTTTTCCTTTATGGTTAATATCTTCACTAATCCCAATAAACAATAAATCACACCTGACACTATAACACTATAAAATAACACAGTGATTGAGGTTGGACCCCATACTTTAATAAACTCCCAATTGGATTCCTCTGGTAATAGTTTCGGGAACATAATGATAAGTGCAAAAATTATTGCAACACTTAAAGAATGAAAGATTAATAAAAAAGTTCTTTTTATATTTAAAGATACTCTAATTCGTTGTTTTTTAACAATTTCCCTTAAGGTTGTAAGCAATAGAATACTTAAAAACATCCCCAAGCCTACAACAATAACACATATAAGTGAAATAATTTTATCCAAATTCTGATAGATGTCAGAATGAATAGTATTTACCGTTTTCCCTTCCCATAAATCTATCACACCTTGCCCTATCGCAGTTGTATAGCTCGAGTTCATATTGGATAATACGGCTACTCCTAATTGTTCATCGGGCTGCATGATGAAATAAGAAGAGAATGTTGGATTTTCACCAGCATGGGATATATATTGTTCTTCTTTTCCCATAACTCCCCATCCACTTGCATAGTATGTGTCCTTATCGAAAGTCTCTACAGATAAATCTGGGATATGCGATTCTTGAATAATTTTATGATCAATCGAATCAATTTGGCTAGTTCCTAACTGTAGCTTTAACCATTTTGCTATATCGCTTGTGTTACTTATTACATAACCTGCAGGTACATTTCCACGGTAGATCGGTGGTGTATATTCCTGCACTCTCATCAGTCCTATTTTATATCCCGTGGCCATCTCATTAGATTTAACTTGATGAATTCCAACAAATGTATCATTCATAGAGATTGGCTTTAATATTTGCTGTTTGATATACGTATCAAAGGGTTGTTTTGAAACCTTTTCAATAACGAGTCCCAAAACATCATAATTGATTGTTGCGTATTCAAATGAGCTACCTGGTTGTCTATTTAATGGCTGATCAAGCAATTTTTTCACAGTTAACTCAAGAGAATTCGTTTCGTTACTTTTCGGGATATTAGAAATAGTGCTAGTAGCTATTCCACTTGTATGATACAGTAACTGATTAATAGTAATTGACTGAGGATTGCCATTATATTTTAACTCAAACCATGGGATATACTTTTGGATATCATCCGAACGTTTTAGTAAGCCTTCCCGCTCCAATTTTAGAATGGCTAGTCCCGTGAATGCTTTCGATGTAGATCCTAGTTCAAATAATGTATTAGAGGTAACAGGTGTTTTTGACTGAATATCAGCGTATCCAAAGCCTTTTTCATAAACCGTTTTCCCCTTTTCTACAATTACTAACGATATTCCTGGAATTTTACTAATCTCCTTTTGCTCTTTAACAAATTGATCAATCTTTTGAATTTTTTCATTTGAGTCTGCATTTACGATTGTTGGCGTTAAACTATAAAAGGCAACAATCATAGCAATTAGAAGCGTGTAGATTTTTAATGATGGCTTCATTTCATTTCTCCTTTAAGCTGGTACAAGGTTATTAAATTCCTTAATTTAACTATAACAAGGAATTAATACCACAACCATCGTTTTACATTAATAAAAACATCTCAATATGACAGTTTTGTAACTTAGAATCTTAATAAACACAAAAAGACCAGATTCCCATTCTAAAAAGAGAACTGATCTTTGTTAAAGATAGCAAATTAAATTTCTGCCCTAAAAGCTTTCCCCAGCTGATGTCCAAGTCCAAAATAATGGCGGAAATTATAAATAAGTGGGCTCCATTTATTTGGATCAATATAATTTTCTTTAACTATAATCTCCTTATGAGCATGTACATGTATTACTTGTGCCTCAACAATAGCAAAAAAGGGAGCATAATCAGGAATTCGAATATGTTTTACTCTTGCCTCAAGTAGAATTGGACACTCTGCAATTCTTGTAGGCTTTACTGATTTAGAATCGGTTGGCGTTAAATTACTAATTTTATATTTTTCTTTTTCAAATGTAAATCCATTCGCTCTCTTATATTCAGGAACGGGGTTTTTCCCTGTAAAAGGGGCTAATTTTTCTACATTCTCCCATAATGAATGATCTGGGACATTAATGACACATTCAGGATGTCGTTCTAAATTTTCAATAGCCTTTCCCCCAAGCCCAATTCCCAAAATAATACAATCCCCTAACATCCATGATGATGAAAGAGGGCTAATATTTACTGTGTCATCTTCATTTAGTGTAGTTAATAATATCACAGGTGTCCCGTAGTATAGAATTTTCGGATTAATCATTTCTGTTTTAGCAATTTGAGTCATTTTCTCTCCTCCTATCTGTACTTTCAATTTTCATAGTACAAGATAGATATTTCAATTTTCATCGAAATATAGATTGCGTTTTAAGACATATACTGTACCTTAGCAATTTAAATATTAAATGAAATGGAAAATGACCAGGCTCAACATTAATTGAAGTGCCTGGTCATATCCATTTCGTTATCGTTTATTTTTAATAACAACCTCAGTTACTGCTAACGCTTTTCTCGGTTTAATATTCTCCATAATAATATCCGCGATGTCATTAGGATTCATTAATGTCTTAGTTTTTTCCTCAGTAAATATCCCGTCCCAAAATTCTGTGCTCATACCACCCATGTATACAGCACATACATGAATAGATGTTTCACTTAATTCTAGTGCTAGACTTTCTGTAAATCCACGTACACCAAATTTACTAGCACAATAAACAGATTCCGTTACTTTTCCTTCTAGACCAGCTGTAGAAACGATATTGACAATTGTTCCTTCATTGCGTTCTTTCATACCTTTTAGCACTTCTTGTGTGCAAAAAATTGTTCCTTTTAGGTTAATATCAATCATTTGATGAACTGAATCCTCATTCAAGTTTTCAGCTTTATCAAAATAGCCAACACCAGCATTATTAATAAATAACTGAATTGATCCAAAATCCTCTTGGATAGAATGAATTACTTGAGCGACCATTTGTTTCGAAGTAACATCAACCTCATAAATAGAATAGCCATTGGTTAAAGCTTTAGCCGTATCCTCAAGCTTTGATTTCGTTCGACCGAGTAAACAAATGTGATTGCCTAAAGACGAATATTTTTTAGCAAGTGCTGCACCTAAACCACTGCCAGCCCCTGTTATAACAACGATATTTTTGCTCATATTAATCATCCTCTCTCACAGTTAATTATACCAGAATAGGAACTCCTATCAATAAGAGGAACGTTTTTTTGAAAAACATCAACCAAGAATGTTTCAAAAGATATTACGTCAGGGATAATTTTAAACTTTGTTAAACTAACATGGCTTGACTTAAATATTCGATTTGCGAAATCTCAAAACAAACAGAAATAGATCAATTCTACATATTCTGTAGATTGAATCCGTCTTTTTATATTAACAGCAACAATCTTTGAGAAAAGCTGTTGCTTATGGTTTGGCTATATTCTTCAACTAAACCAGCTAATAGTTTGTCTATTTACAATCACTCTTCAACTCCCATGAAAGAACTTAATCATCTTTCATTTTCTGTGGTGAAGTGCTGATTTTTGTGCTTCATGGATGGCTAACGGGTGTTTTTATCGAAATCCCTTCCTTTGTTGCTAATAAAAAAATAAACGACAAACCTAACATTAACCTAACGAAAAGTTTCCGTGTCTTAAAAAGCGATTAGCTTAAAATAACCTTAAAAAAATGAATAATGTTAATGTATACTTGAATTTTATTTAACCATTATTTAATATTATTAAAAAGGGAGGGGAAAATGTGAACCGTGATGAAGTACCAGCTTGGATTTTGTCTTTAGATAAAGAATCTGTTGAATTTATAAGAAAATTTATAATTAATTCTGGGTCTTTAAAGAATATATCTAAAATTTATGGTGTATCATATCCGACAGTAAGGACTAAATTAGATACATTAATTAAAAAAATTGAACTGAATAGCAAAACAGAAGACGTCGAGTTTGTAAATATGATTAAAAATTTGGTAATTGATGAACGGTTGAGTTTAGAGACGGCAAAATTGATTATTGATAAATATAAAGACGAAAGGAATGAAGGATAATGGATCCAATGTATAAATGGTTAATAGCCATTTTAATAGCCATAGTAATATTAGGAACTCAATTTTATTTATCTAGAAGAACTAACGTTTACTGGGGAGCAATTGTACCAGTTGTGTATTTAGTTATTATTTTTGGATGGTGGTATAACGGAATGGATAATTTCAATACTTATACACTATTTAAGGTTGCAGTTGTTGGTCCAGCAGTTTTATTAGGAATCTGGGCTAGAGGAAGAGAATCTCTAAAAAATAAAAGAAAAAAAGAATTAGAAAAAATGAAGTTACATGATATAAATTGAGGAACATAAAAATTTAGAGCATATTTGAAGATTGTTGCTATTAAAACATAAAAACTGAGTTAATCTACAAAATGTGTAGAATCAACTCTGTTTTTATGTTTGATATTTCGTAAATCGAATATTTAACTAAAGCGCCCGATTGTGGAATATCAAGATAGTGATTCCTCCTTTTCATTTGTTTAAATGTCTCATTCATCCTTCCAACTACGTAAAAGTTCTTCGAAAAAGAGTTTCGGTGCAGAGGAATGGTCATCTTGTAGATAGCTTTTTGCCACAGCCATAATATTTAACTTCGGAACAATAAATATATATTGTCCGTATAAGCCATTGGCATAGTAATATTCAATTTTGTTGTTACTATTAGTAATTTCACAAGTCCATAGCTGATAACCATAACCATATCCAGCTGTTCTGTCTTCTTCTGCTTCAAATTGTTTATATGGTTTTTTTGCCTCGTGGATCCAGTTAGATGAAATCACTTGATTTGATTTAAATTGCCCTTCGTTAAGTAATAAAAATCCAAACTTCACCATGTCTTCTAAATTTAATGAAATACTAAAGCCACCCTCGTGAATTCCTTGCGGGTCCTTTACCCATATGTATTTTTTTATCCCTAATGGATGGAATAGAAATTCTTCAGCAAATGAGGCGGTAGAACCTCCAGAAACTTTTTGGATGATCGCGCTTAGTAAATGAGAGTTTCCACTATTATATTCAAAGGTTGAACCTGGTCTATATATAACTGGTTGTTCTAGTATGAATTTAACCCAGTTTTTTGAACTTTGGAATTTTCCTACTTGTAACCCCGAAGTCATAGTCAGCAAATGAAATAATGTGATTTCCTCTTTCATTGGGTCATTGAACTCTAATATTTCCGGAAAGTAGTTATAAATAGGTTCATGAATGTTTTTTATTAGCCCTTTATCGACCATAATTCCAATTAATATAGACACAATACTTTTTGTAATGGAATAAACCTTTGTCGGATTTTTTACGACTTTTTTATTCTTTAAATATTCAAAGATCCGTGTATTTCCTTTATAAATGACAAAACCTTCAATTTTAATCTTCTTCACTTTCTTCTCTAACTCATTAAAAGATATTTCACTCATACATATAATCCCTCCTCCACTAAATTGCGTCATTAGTTTATGTACATCAGTTTATAATTTAACCTAAATTTTAACATAAATTCATTAATTTTATCAAAGGAGTTATTCAATTAAATGGCCCGATTGTTGAACACAACTTAAACAACACTGTTAAACTAACCTACCCCGTAGTTGAATAGCGCAATCATTTCGAAAACAGCCTAAAAAAAGATGAGAGCACTTAATAAAAGCACCCACTTTTTGGAAGCCGTACAAAATGAATTGAAAAATAATACCAACTACTCCCTAATCAGTAGTAGTTATTTCTTTTAAAAACCTCAGACAACAAATGAGAATAAAGAACTATAATGTTTTTATTCATTTCGACGCATAAAAGTTCCATTTCATTCTTACTTCCATGTCAATCAACACTTTTATGTTATTTTTTGGGTATTCAATACATATACTATTATATTTATTAATAAAATGACATAATTTCATCGAACACAGAATATAATTCTGGAGGGTGTTAAATGAATACAATTAAATCTTTAATTTTCCCCCAAGACTTGCATAAATTAAGCAAAACTCATCTCAAAGAGATTTGTAATAAAATGACTTTAGAAACAACCGGCAATGTAAATGAATTAGCAAGTAGAGTTTGGGACTCTTTTGAGCATATTGAAGGCGATGTTCTTAAAATGATAAGCAATAATATTTTCTCTGGAGCAGTTTCTTTAGCTTGGTACCAGGCAACAAATAAAACTGATTTAACAGGATTTAAACAAAGTATAATTAATAAAATGCCATTTAACCCTTTCGAAACAGTAGTTACACCAAATAGCAAAAATGTTCCTACTGATCCTACCATTATTGCTGCAGCTGAAATCCAAGATTCACAAGCATATTATTTAAGATTTATTCATAGAACTGGGGTTAATGTTGATTACTATTTAACTAACCGAAGAGAATACATTAAGCATGAAATTACAACAGTTTATATAGATGAAAGTACGGGAATAATTGAAGTACGAGCAAGTTCAGCTGTTGCCAAAAAAATTATTGCTTTGTTAACTAAAATTGTCGAGGATGAATACGAATTCAAACAGTATGATTTGTTAGAGAAATACGGGGGTACTCTTGAGTCTTTAGCTGATAACCTTCAAGGAAGGCTTATTGATGCTACAGGAAGACCAGCAGGATCAGTAAATACATTTGAAGAAACACAGGGTCAATCAATTGTGAGTATACTTTCTGCAATTGACGAATACTATACTAGTGGTGAATTATCAGTTCTAGAGCAAAATTTAAATAGCGAAGATATTACTGGCATTTTAGAAACAACACCTTTTACGTTGTTACTTTTAAGTGGACTTGAAACAATAGGATTAGGTAGTATTAGAGAACTACGAGGTTTACCATTATACAATTATTTAGAACCTTACCTATCCAAACAAAAAGGATCTATACTATTTGAACATAGTATTGGTGGAGTCAAACAAGAATATTCTATTCGAATCGGCGTTAATACAAAAACATTTAAGTTCAATGTATTTGCGTCTGAACCTGTATTGGATTATATTAGAGAAAAATTGATTTACCAAATTTATTCTGCGAGGTAAAAGTATTGAGCAATTTAAAGCCATGGGAAATTTCTCAAAAAATAGATAATGCACTTGAGGCAATTGCTATCAGTAAGATTGAAAAATTTTACCATAGTTATATTGCAAAAATAACTAACTTACCTCTTGGAGTAGTTATTGATACATTATCTGAATTAGAAAAAAAAGAAGCGCTCGTTATAAAATTAGAATTTCAATGCGAGGAATGTAGTAGAAGTATTTTAACTGCTAATAAATCTGAACTTGAAAATATTGATTCCATTCCTTGCAAGTATTGTGGTACAGAAAATTACTTCGATCCTTTAAACGCTATTCCAATAATCGAATTAAGTGATGATTTCAGACAAAGTTTTTCAAAAAAAAAATTAATAACAAAACGGAAAATGTCGGGTTAAGTAAACAAAATAAACCTGAGAGTTTAAGAGAAATTATCGATATTTTAGCCGAAGAAAATTCCGATCAATTATTAGAGAAAGTATCCAAGCTTGGGAAAGTTACTATTATCTTAGGAGATGGTTATATGGGTGATTCTAGTAAATATGGTGGTTTAACTTTTGGAGAAAACAAAGGTAATATAACTATTGAAAACAATGGTACACTCAATCAAGGGATAGCTAGCTTGCCTAATGACATTATCAATGCTTTACAACAGCTTCACGATGAAATTCAACACCTAGCTGAAGAACAACGAGAGATTGCAGAAGCTAATTTTGAACTCCTTCAAACTCATATAGAAAATGGAGATAAAGAGAAAGCTAAAAAACCATTAGAGAAATTAACTAGTATACTAGGTGTTATTAGCTCTATTGTATCTATCGCTTCTGCTTTAGGACTTGGAATTCCTTTAAAATAATAAGAGACTAAACAGGGGTACAAATTATTTTTGTACCCCTTAAATATATTTGTAAAAACAAAGCCTCCAGAAGAAAACGAGTCGATCAATGGCGTGAATATTTCTATTGTGAGTCACTGTCAGCGGATGTTCTAGTGGAAAAGGGTCATAAACGTACTTCAAAACGAGGGTCAAATAAAGGCAATGACAACATTATTAGTAATGGTTCTATTATGAAAGATCTACAACTACAAGTGCAAACAGGTATTTTCGGCACTGAAACAGGTATGATTAATTTACAATAATTAACAGAAGAAAGCCACTCATTATTTTTAAAATGAGTGGCTTTTCTTTAATTTTTTTTAACGTTATCTGTATGTATATGAATAACACGATTATTACTAACAAGAATCAAAACATTTTCTAGTTCTGCTATCATAATATGTTCTATTGCATATCTGATTTTCCATTCTTGAACAAAATCAAAACGATTAGAGTTCTAAAATTCTTTCATCATTGTGATTCTCTTTTTACTCAAATTTCGGGTACAAAGTGGGGTACAAGTTAATCTTGTACCCATTAAACCTTGATATATAAGCATTTGTAGTACTATCTAAATATATTATGTTCGTATAGGTAATCATACGAAAGATCGACAAACAAATATTCATGCTCGTTAATAGCAATAGAAAATGTTCTTGTAATTTCCCCTGTCTCGATATCTCGATATAGCTCTGAGATTTCTCCGCTTTGATCGTTGCGCATTTTAATGATTGTTTGTAGGAAGTATGGGCGCCAACTCCAGTTTTTATTGATGGCTCTTGGCTGCAATTCCCACTGTCCATCTATACGCATTACGTTTGGAGAAAGTTGGAAGCCGTCTTCATTACAAATATATACTCGGAACGAATAACTATCCAATAGCTGCGCTAAATGCTCTAAAAGTGTGGTGTTGTCACTAGAAGGTTTGACACGATGGACAATCGCTTCTAGCTCCTCTCTCAGCTTTTTCAACTCGAAATATTGCGCCTCTAGAATTTTCTTTTCAGAGGTAATAAACTGCTGGCACTCTTCCTTAAAACGTTCCTTTAAAATATCCTTCTCTACGAATGTTATTGCAGGGTTTGCCAAGTATCGCCCCTGATAAAATCGGCCTCCATTCTTCCAAGCAAACTGCAATTGATACACAGTTTCGATTCCTTCGAATAAAAGATTTGCGCCAATTTTATAAGCAAGACTACCTATTGCTGATATCATATCAGACTGTGCAGACCAAGAATCATAATTTAAGTCTTGAATATTGACCTTTAAAATTTGTGGTGATAATAAAGCAATGTGCTCTAAATGACTCTCCGCTCCCACTTCCTGAACGGCAATTTTGACACCAAAAGTCGTAAAGTAACGTACTGCATGGTGCAGCTTTTGAATATCACCTAAAAAACGATGCTCAGAAACAACTAATACAATACGATGTAAATCCTCTTCACTTATATATTGTTGAATAATATTAAAATGACTTTCACCAAAATCCTGCATCAATAAGTTCGGATTACTAGGAATATAAATATCAATATCTTGCCCGATTTCTTCTACTTTGGCTAATGCAGCATGTAGAATTTTATGTTCCATATCAATACGATACTCTTCTGGAATATCTTCATTATTCACAAAATCTTTTAAATTAATTTGTTGATCCTCGATTTGTAACTGTCCGGAAATTTCGTAGGCAATCACCGTATGCGCATCCGCGCTAAAAATAGGTTGAAAATACCCATGTATTTGATCTAAATTTGTTAAAACTTCAATTGCATCCATTGTCGAAACCTCCATACATGATGTTATCCAAGAATAACATTACATTCGCAGCTCATTACATGAAAAAAGCTCTCTGACTGTATAATAATTTGTTTAAAGAAAATTGGCAACTTCACATGGCGTTATTTTATGGAATAAATCTGTTCTGAAATTTAACAAACTTCCACCTAACTGATTTATTTTTTTCTGACAATTCATCACTAATAACGATTTTCTCGCAAAATAGGTTGCTTAAGTACGCTTATTTTTATTTAGCGTCACTCTTTATGCATTCACTAAATTTTTCATGTATTGCTGTGTAAAAAAACTCCCTCAGAATTCCTTTATCATTATAACTTATGCAACAATTCAATGTGAAAGCCAAGATAACTAAAGTTTTTCATCCTATATCCTAAAATAATTCAGCCGTTCACCCACTACAGTAAAAAAGCAGTATTCCAAAGTATGGATTATACCCTACAGGAATACTGCTCATGACTATTCTGACATAAAGAAATACCAAATAATCGCAATTGTAATTAAAGATAGAATAACAGCAATTGTTACACGAAGTGGTGAAATTGGGGCATCCCCACCTACTCGACCTGTTTGTCCATTTACCATAAATCGATAAATTTTCTCTTTGTAACGGAATGAAGAAAGCCAAATCGGCAACATTAGATATTTGTATGTAATATCATCATGAGTTGTTGAGAAATGTAAATTGGATACTACATCCGCATTATGTTCCCAACGTATTTTTGAGGTAATTTGTGCATTCAGATGATTAGAAATTTCCCTCTTCGCCTGACTCCACCCGTCCTGTAAACCAATACTGTAGCGTTCTGATAAAAATCCTGATACATATTCCGGCTTATAGGCTTTATTATTGAGTAAATTAAAGGGTTCTATTTTTCTCATCATATTACGATCATAACGGATTGTCGCACTTATTAAATGATCATCAATAAATTCCTGATAAAAACCACTTGTAGAATACCAGTCTGTTTCAGTTCGAGTATTTCCATCTTTATCTGTAACTGTGCGATGTCTACCGTATCTTGCAGAATACCTTGAGCTTGTTTTCGTGTCAAAGGTCCAATAAGGAAGATAAACCCCTTTAAATGAATCAGGCTTTGCACTATCCTTTGCTGCTCTCGGTGTAAACCATTTTCCCTTAATCCAACTTTTGAAGTTCTCTCCCGCTTGCTTATCTGTTATTTCAAATGCGCATACTCCGTTCGGGGCTAGCGTATTTTCAGCACTAGCCTCCATAACCTGATTAGAACCACAGTATGGGCAACTATCAGCTACCTGTAATGCATCATAAATCGTTTCTGCCGCACAGGATTTACAAATGACTGTTTTTTTCTCAACACCCCAGTTAAAATTCCCACGTTCTTCAGCCATTGCAAAATCCATTTCCTGGGCAACTTTTTCCTCTTGCTTCTCTGGGGCTGCAATTTCAGTTTCATAGCCACAATAAGGACATGTCAGTTTTCCAGTTGCTGGGTTAAATTCAATAGATGCACTACATGATGGACACTCAGCGTCAAAATCAAGCTTTACTTGTTTAGCATTTTCAGCATCTTGAGTTGGCATCATTAGTCATCTCCTTACTTAACATCATTCTCATCAAACACATCGCCACACTCTGGACAGAATTTTGGTGGGTTTGCAGGATCTTCTGGCAGCCAACCACATTTATCACAAACGTATTGTAATGCTCCTGAAGGTTTTTTAGCACCACATTCGCTACAGAATTTGCCTTTGTTGACAGCACCACAAGTACAAGTCCATCCTTCCTCAGCAGGTTTTGGTGTCCCACAATTTGAGCAGAATTTACCAGTGTTTTCGTTGCCACATGCACATTTCCATGTATCTGAATTCATCGGTGTTTGACCTTGCTGAGCTGCCTGTTTATTTTGCTCATTCATTTGGTAAAGCTGTCCTGCATTAACTCCTCCTGCTTGAGTCGCCATGTTCATGCCCATAAATCCTGCCATTGCTCCGCCATCATTATTGGCTGCTGCAATCATTGCTTCCGCCTGAGCACCTGTTAAATGAGCTGCAGCCATACCCGGGTCACGCATCACTGCATTTCGTTGTAGTTGTTTAATCATTGCTTCATCTTCTTCTGATGCTTTTAATGAACTAATGCCAAAGGATACAATTGCTAAACCACGAGTTGCTAGCCATTTCTCCGATAACACTTTATTAAGGGCATCTGCTAGAGCAACCGTATGTGCAGGAATTTCACTATAGCGTACCCCGCTTGCTGAAATATGTGCGAAAGCCGGCTGTAACGCAGTCATTAATTCCGTTTTTAATTGGCTATCGATTGCATCTCTTGTAAATTCACGCTCAACGTTTCCACATACATTTGTATAGAATAGTAATGGATCAACAATTTTATAAGAATATTCGCCATGGCAACGAATAGCAATATCAATATCTAGGCCGATGTTACGGTCGATAACACGGAAAGGAATCGGTGCTGGTGTCCCATATTTATTGCCTACGATTTCTTTTTTATTAAAATAGTACACACGCTGATCCTTTGCAGGTTCTCCGCCAAATGTGAAGCGTTTACCAATCTGCTTGAATGTTTCCTTTATACCTTCGGACAAATCATTGTCATACATTATCGAAGGCTCTGTGGATGTATCATAAACATACTCACCAGACTCCGCAGAAAACTCCACTACTTTCCCTTGCTCGACAATCATCATACATTGCCCTTCATTAATAGCAATAATAGAACCATTACTAATAATGTTGTCATTGCCTTTATTTGAACCTCGTTTTGAAGTACGTTTATGACCCTTTTCCACTAGAACATCCGCTGACAGTGACTCACAATAGAAATATTCACGCCATTGATCTTCTAGAACACCTGCTAATGCGCCAACTCCTGCTTTTAATAAACCCATATTTATTCCCACCTTCAACTTATATACTTAAGATTTATTTTATCATATCAATTATGCCTCGGCTTAATTACGTCCGGATTCGGCTTTGTCCTTAGACCTGCATGAGGGCTGACACGATATCGGTCATTTCGGTATTGCCACAGGAGTGTAGCGTTTTTACCAATGCAGGCCAGTTAGCCATTATCTCATGAACGCGATTATTTTAGGCAATCATCCAATATGAACTCCTTTCCGAATCAGTGACATTCGCCGAAAGAAGTTAAAATTAATCTAATCATTATGTAGTACGCATAAAAAGGATAATTTGTTTCATTTTTTTTAAACTTCTCTATAAAAAGAGATAGCTCCAAAGGAACTACCTCTATCGTATTGTAAATACTATATCGTTTTTTTAGTGAATCTTAGCGTTTCTTAAGATAATGCGGTAATAGCCACAAGCACCCAGGCAACGATAAATAACAGACCGCCGATTGGGGTAATCGCTCCAAGCTTTTTCACACCTGTAACAGCTAATACATATAAACTACCTGAGAAAAACACAATACCTGCCAACATTAAATAGCCTGCCCAAGAAAGCATACTAGAAGCTCCTAAAAGGGCTTCACTCGATAAAATACCAAGCACAAGTAAACCTATTGAATGATACATATGGTATTGCACCGCAGTTTCCCAAACGGTAGCGTAGTATGGTGACGCAAATTTATCTTTTAATGCATGTGCTCCAAAAGCGCCTAGCACGACACCAAGACAAGCCATAATTGCACCGATTGCCAATAAAAGTTCCATGTATGATTCTCCTATTTCGTTTCGCGTGCGATTTCTTTATATTTCGCATCCCAAGCAGGATCAATTTTACTTAAGGATACCGGACGTAACGTATCTTTTTGAGCTAGAATATGTACGGACTGAGCAGTAGCTGCAATCGTGCCATCTTCATGTAAAATTTCATAGCCATATGTTGTACGTAAACGATCGTGTTTTTCCACCCATGTACGGACCGTTGCCACTTGGCCATAATGCATAGCAGCCTTATAAGAAATGGATAAATCCATCACTGGCGATACATAACCGTCTTTCTCTAATTCAGCATACTCAAAGCCTGCATCATTAACTAACTGAGAACGGCCTATCTCCATCCAAATGATATAGTTCGCATGATACACCACGCCCATTTGGTCGGTCTCAGCATATCGAATTTCGATTTGTTTTTCACTAACAAACATTTTCTTCACCTCGTCCTACATTATAGCGTAAAAATATTGATTTGGCGGTGTTTTTGCTTTATTGATTAAGAAAATAACAAAATTTTAATTTCACAAAATCTTGAAGTTCTATTTAAAAATTAATTTGGTAATAAATGTTAGTTTCTGTTTTTGCCCGTTGCACCCCGCTTAATTGGGGTACAAATTGGGGTTCACTGGGTACAAAAAATATAAAATTATATAACACCGGGCAGGTGCAAAGGATAAAAAAGAAAAAAGTCACTCAAAAAAATAATGTAGTGACTTGGACCAAATTTTTCCTAAATTCATCTAGACTTACATTATTTAGTTACCTATCATTAAAAATGAGGTGATACTTTGTCAGGCATTTTTAAATTTACAAAATACATTCTTATATTCATTTCTGCGATTCAGTTAACTAGGTTCAGTCCAGAATATTTAGAACCCATACTTCTATATGAATATCTTATATTTATAGGACTTTTTATTATACTTGGTGTATTGGATGATTTTTTTAAACCTAGTAAAAGTACAAATATTTTATTACGTATAGCCATTATCATTTGCTCTCTTGCTTTATTGATTACATCAGTCTCTTTTAAATCCACTTCTTCAATTATTTTTTCTATAGTAATGATTATTGCAGTTAGTTTCTCAATATTTTTAGAAATTAAGCAAAAGGAAGATTAACACCTTTTGCTTTTTTCCCTCTCCACTAGATTTTTTTCTCCAGTCCTCATAACTAATGAACGGCACTGCAACACTTGGCAGCTTTACCTGTTTATAAGCTTTGTTAAAAGCTTGCCGTAAGTTAGCCCTAAGTCACACATAAGCATCGATTCGAGCAGCTAATTGCTTTTGGTACGTATCATCCATGTAATCCTTGCCTCTACGGTACTCTGGCAACTTTCCATTGACCATGTAAATCGTATACAACGACATTGTATATCCATCGATGCAACGCCCCATAACCTCGGAGCCTTTGATTTCCATGATCCGTAATGGTAGTAGCCATCTATAACCACTCCTTTATTTACAATACCAAACTTTGAATAGATACATATACTGAAAATAAAAATACCCCAATTAGTAACCAACTATAAGCTTTTCTCTCTCTTTGAAATTCTTTAATTCCTAAATTTAACATAAATAAACCTAAGAAGAATATCATTAGGAAGTTCAGTTGGTAATCACGTGTGATAAGTCCATAAGCTGATAGAGATATTACTATGATTGCAAAAACAATTTGTAAAATTTTCAGCATACCTTTCCACTCCTCTTTAAATTTCATTTTCATTTATCATACATTAACAAAGAGGTCATGGAAATGACTGTAAATTTTTAGCCTTATATATTAATTAAGATACCTAATCTCTTAAAAACTATGGGCCGGCCGAGTTTGTCTCGCTCCGAACTAGTCTGCCAAGCGCAGATCGGTCGTCGGTCTGTCTCTCCCTAATATTTAGGATTTCATAAATACCAAGGGAGGAAAACCCTTGCTATCCTACCTCCGATTTCACACTACCAATTGTTTAAAATGATACGTTTGGAACATCTGTAACACCTATTCATCTAATCACATCGCACAAATCATACCTCTCCAATTACTTACGCATTTATCTAAAATCTGTTAGATTATTCTCAAATACATTTAAGAGGTGATGAAATTGTTAACTGAAAAGAAAACATGTCGAGACGAATTACTAATTGCTATTCAAAAATTAATTGATTCGAAAGGTAAGAATGAATTTTCTATTAAGGAAGTTGTTATTTTCATGAATAGTCTAGGGACTAAATTTAAAAAAGGTACTATAGAAAATCATGTTAGATATAGATGTTGTGCTAATGCTACAAAACGTTATCATGCAAGTAATTATGATGATTTATTAAAATTAAGAAAAGGCTTTTATTCTTTAATAATAAGATAATGTGAAGCAACCCGAAGGTCACTTCATTTTAATCGTTCTCTTACTCGTTGTAAGCTTGTATGGCTCATGTTTAGCCCCAATCCAACGGAAAAGCATACCTTCTAGCAACCAGTAAAGTACCTCTTGCTCGATCTCGCCAGTTAGGATTTCAATATAAATCTTCTGTTAGCTCTCTAATTTTCACCTTTTTTATTCGTTTCTCTAAGTGGTCAATATATTCATTTAGCCATTGTTTATGTTCCAAGAATTGTATCCCTTCCATCTTATCAATAAGTTGTTTATAAAATAACTGTTGTTCTATTGCCCTAGCAGCCAAGAGGGAAACTGCCCGACACTCACTTTTCAGAGCAAAAAAACAGTCACGCTCAAATGAACGTGACTTAATGTTTCTATTTCAGACTAGGTATTATACTTAATTAGATATTACTGCCCGTTTGTCACTGTTGGGATACCACGTTGAAGAAGTCCGGCTAAACCAGATAATGTACGATGTCCAGCTGCTTCACCTCGTCGGCCATAAGCAACGATTGAAGAAGTTGTTCCCATCTCAACTGTACTTCTCCATAAACCTTCACCAGTTTCTCGTACCGCTTTATCGACTTTGTGAATGAATTCTGAATCTCCGTTATTAGCGAATGTATATAAATATCCTGTTGAATACGGATGATCATTAATTAATCCAGTAAGGTTTAAAACATCATCACTAGTTGGAGTTTGAGTCCCAAAGAATGTTTTGGCAGCCGTGAAAGTAGATCCAGATAAAGTAGCTGGTGAGCCATTAGTTAATGGGACCATAGCCATCAGAGCTTTTGATCTGTTAGCAAGTACATAATTCTTGTAATAGTTGCTTAGTTTTTTAGATGAAGTAACTAGACTCGATTCTGTAAGTACATAAATATTATTTGTTGGAACAACACCATGACCTAACCAAACGAGAGATGCACCTACATATGAATCATATCCTGATGAAACATACGGTGCTCGCAATTGTGCCCAAGTAGTACCTTTAGCACCACCACCAATTGCAATCGAAACAGAATTCGAATCAATAGCGTTACCAAAAGCGTTAATCAAGTTAACTCCAGCGTTAAAAATATTTGTATAAAGAGGATCTTTTTCAATTTCAGTTTGAGAATGGCCAAGAACAACGTCATGGTAGTAAGCTAAAGAACCTAACATCGCATACGTAGTATTAACAACACCATTAGCCACTTTAAAAGTTGATCCATCAGCTGTTTTGAATGAACGAACAGTTGGACTTGTTGTACCAAATGATCCCGGATCAGTCATAAGAGTTTTACCGTGACCCGAATTTTGGCAGTGATATAGTATTTTTTGATAGTGTCGAGTAAGTGCTGTATTCAAGTATGCTGCTTGTGAATCTCCTGAACCATTTACACCTAAATTATTATACGCATGAGTTGATTTACGAAGCATAGATAATGCTACTAACATAATTGGATAACCTGGATCAATTTCAACAACCCCCGCATCCCAAGCTGTACTACCACTCGGAATTTCAATTGTGGCCTCTATTTTAGTATGAATAGGTATTGTATAGAAGATATTTAAGTTATTAACAATTGCACTCATCACTCGATAAGAATCTGAATGATTTGAACCAATTTTGTCGTAAAGCGTTGTCAAGAATTGAATTTGCCATCCCATGCGTTGTAAACCAACTCCCGGAACTGCTCGCCCTTCGAAAACTCGCCCCTGTGCAATTTGTGCTTCTCCAGCTCCTCTATAAGAAGAACCTTCTGGGAATTGTTCGTTAAAGAATTTTAATGCTTCGTTTACTGTGTTTAATACTGCCATTTTTTTCACCTCTCGAATCATTCATCACATTACCAATATTTGGATTTATATACTAATTAAGTCACACAATCTCTAAATATGTGTCGGCCAAGTTTGTCGCGCTCCGAACTAGTCTGCCAAGCGCAGGTTGGTCGTCAGTCTGTCTTTCCCTAATATTAAGGGAATGCTAAATACCAGATTAGTAAAATATTGTTACCTCCCCTACCCCAATTATCTCTCATTTGTTTAGTTAATGCACGAAGTAAACGAATGTAACATATGCACCGTTTGTAACATCTATCACATTTGTAACTTTTACAACATTTATTCAAGAACTTTTAAAATTTCCTCTTGAACCTCAAGTTACTTTAGGTTATATGATAAACCTATACTTTAGATAGGAGGAATTTTGATGAATAAGGATAAAAGGTTTTCTATTGGTGAATTTTCAGAAAAGACAGGAATTCCAATTCCTACTTTGCATTACTATGATGAAATTGGTTTATTACAACCCGAAAAAAATCCTTCTTCAGGGCATCGCACGTACTATTTTCAAGATATTATTACCTTACAAAAAATTATTAGCCTGAAATTCCTAGGGTATAGCCTAGATAAAATAGCTAATTTGTTACATGAGGCAAGTTATAACGTTGATTTGAATGAAAGTTTATCTCTGCATTTAAATGCTTTAGTAAGTGAAAAGGAAAAAATTGAACAATCAATGCAAGCAATTAAAAGAGTAATAAAGTTAGTTGAAGGAGAAGTAGATAGTACGATATTATTTAGCCTTATATACAATATGAAAGTAGAACATAAACATGAAGAATGGATGGAACGCCATAGTTTAACGGACATCACAGAAGAGCTTTCAATCAAATCAGAGGAAGATAAAATTACCTTGGATAAAACATTTATTCAATTATCTAAAGAAATGAAACAATTATATGGTAAACCTATAGATGACTCCAAAGTACAAGAGATGGTCAAAAACTATTTAGATTCAATTTTTTCATTTCTTGGTGACGATTTAATACAAAAGTTAGCTGATACTAATGTGGAAGAACTGGATATTCAAGAACTTGAATATATGACAACTTCTCCTTTTACAGAGGATGAACAAAAATGGTTTAATCAAGCAATAGAGTTTTATATGAAGCAAGAAGAAATGGAATAAAAATAGCTCTATTTGTAGGGGCACAAGGCTCCTACATCATGCCTATGATAAGTTCATACTTAAAATCATCAATAGTTACATCTAAATCGTCGTTATCCCATCCACCTTCTACATCTTCACATTCAGCAATGTTAACGACATTCCTTACGATTTTGAAAAACAATCACAGGTACATCAGAAATAATTTCGTCCTCATCCCCTAAGATATTTTGCTGAAATACTTTCATGATTCGCCTCTCCTCATGTCGCAATATTCAAATTTTCTACTTTGGACTTATTTACAAAATCCACAAATACTAGAAATATTCAATCGACAAGTTGACATACAAACCATATAATATTAAGGTATAATAATCCAATAAGGAGGTTTTTATACAATTATGGAAGTATTATTTGCTCTTTTACCTATTCTTTTTCTAATAATTTTCTATGTTGTCCCCTTAGTATTTGGCGTTTGGTTCGTATTCAAAATTATTAGCATACATAATGAACAAACTCGAATTCTAAACAGTATAGCTGAAAAGCTAGATAAATAATGTACTAATGAGGTCTGCTATAGAAAGCTTTCTACTGCAAAACTACCACTTACTTTGATAACAATAGTTTGGATACCTAGTGATCTAATCTAGTACCAAGCGTCTGATTTATCCTTCTCCTGTTTGGATATTCCTACAGGAGAAGGACTTTGTATGGTATGAAATAAAAAAATAATTTCCCGGGTAAGCGCAAGAAACGACAAGTTTTACCTTATCAGCAGCAGAAGGACTTTGTGAGGTATATTACTGTTCAATGATTAATTTCTCTTGAGTAGGATCATCTTCAATTACTGAGTAATCCGTAACGTCCATAACATCGTTCATATCCTCTGTTACCTCGGTTTTAATCGTTTCGTCATCCTCTGTACCTAGTAAACTAGAAACATCTACATATTTGAGCACTAGTGTAGTACGAATTGTAGTCATAGCTAGTCGCATTAAACGGTCAACATCCATGTGTTTTGGTAAAGCCTGTGCCATTGCAGTTGTAATTACCATTTTTAGTAGCCTTCTTAATTGTTATACGTCTTGATAACGATTCTTTGATATTTTTTCATAAAAATTGGTTGTTCTTCTTTTAGTCGTTACTATCAAGTCGATTAGTTTGAACTGTTTTAAAAGTGACCTTGAAGTGATTAGAGTGCCCTTCTGCAACCTCACATGATTATTTTGAGTTGATTTTCATACTCTTTTCGTTGCTTTTCCTCAACCTTTATCAATTCAATTGCTTTTTAATGTTTGTCCTCGCTTAATGCTAACTTTGTCTAGGCATCGTTTCCACATTCATCTTTTACTGAATATTATAAGAACATAACTAATCAGTTGAGGTGAAATATGGATTACAATCATTTACGTTATCTTGCGATAGGCGATTCACTTACTGTAGGTATCGGCGTTCCGTTTTTGGACCCTGGATTTGTTGAATATTATAGATGTCTAAGCCAGCAAATTTTAAAAAAGCGTATTTCTTATCAAAAACATGCAAGGTCAGGAGCAACGACAGAGGATGTTTTAGCTATGCTTAATGCCCCGATTGTGACGGAAGCTGTAAAGTGTGCAAATATCATCACGATAACAGCTGGAGGGAATGATTTAATAAACGCTGCTAAAGAATTTCGAATAAGTAAAAATGAAGAAAGTATATCTCGAGCTATTAAGCAATCAGGGAAAAACATCTCAAAAATATTAGAAAAAATTCACCATCTAGACAAACAAGATAAATATATTTTACGGTTACAGAATTTATACAATCCATTTAGCGATATTCCTATAGCAGATGCGGGCATTAGAGCGTTTAATTCATTAATTAACAGTTTTGGTCGGGAATTGAATGTTAAAGTAGCTGATATCTATAGTGTATTTAAGGGGAATGAAAAAGCTTTATTATCATCAGGAGGAATTCATCCTAATAGTAGAGGATACTATCAAATGGCATTAGCTCTAAGTAGGCTCGGATATTCCCCTTTATAAGGCTAATGGCTGTCAGTTAATCTAATCCTGTTTGTTTTAAGCTATTACTTATTATTTTTCTAGCAAGAGGCTGACTATCATTGTCAGCCTCTTACAATGTAATAAAAATGAATCTTTGAACCATATCAGAAATGAAAATGACAGAATTTTAAATTCCTTTTTCAGGAAAATCACAACGCATTCACCTTATTCACATTTTCAAATTCTTTAGTCTTTTCCTGTAGTGTTTTTTTGACAAAAGATAAAATGATCGTTAGGATTCCAAATGTGTAGATGATCTGCACAGTATCCACGAAGCCATAAAACTCCATTAATTCGTCTAAGATAGAAACCTTTCGGAAAATGATCGTCTTCAGTTAGTTTTTCAGATGCTATTGTTATGGAACCAGATGGAGCTTTTTGTTGCTGTAAAGAATCCCCTGAATATTCTTCAGTTTGATCCAGATACTCCATCCTTAGGTGAGGTCCCAGCTCAAGCGGACATAATTTCAAACCAAGTTCCTCAGCTCTTTTAAAGATTCGATCCGTATTAGCTCCATCAGGAAAGCCAAGGTCTCCAACAGTTAGTTCAACAGTCTGCAGGCTGTACTTCTTATCAGAAGTCGTAAATTTATCATCAGTAAATAACTTCTCTCCATACTCATTCATCAAGATAGAGTACTGTTGCAATTTCTGAATAAGCTGTGATTTAGTAAGGCCACCAACTTCCACCGTTCTGGTAATAAATGGGCAACATGGGTATATTTCATTATTTTCAAAACACAATTGTAGTCACTCCTATCAAATTTGGTAATAGTTTGAAAATACAATACTATAGAAGATTATATTTAGTTATTCTGCAATGTACCAATAATTCCCCTTATTTAACTAACCTGTGCTGTTGATTTAATCCGGCTACTTTTCAAAATACTATTTCTTTCTCTATAAATTGTCCTACTAGATAGTTTCATCTACTTGGCAATTGCTCGCATGCTATTTCCCTCTAGCGTTCTGAAGAGTTTCTACATCCCTAACACCAATCACGTAAGGAATGCGTTTCTGAACTTCTACAACCTTTTGCGTACCTTAATGCGATAATTCAATGCATAAACACGGCGTTGAACTTCTGCAAACACTAGATCACTGGTACATTGCTGACTTTGGACCAATGTAGCTGTTGTTAGCATTAAAAAAATAATTTTGTTAGAATAATTTCATAAAAAGGAATGATACTATGAATCAATTAATCCAGTATATCAACTACCGACCAAGCTTGTAGGGCGTGCCGTAACATCCCTTGACCTCCTTGCAAGCTTTGGAGCTGATATTTGATGAAAAATCGTTCAAAAGCCTATATTCGCCATCAGAGAGAGCGAATTATTCGAAAAAAATTGACCATTGTTAAAAATGTTTTTTCATTGCCAGGAAATGAGTACAAACCTATACATGGCAAATTGAGCAAAGGTAAAGTTCATTGCTCTTGTAGAATGTGTAGATACGAACAGTATCACTCGATTCCAAAAGCAAAATTAAAAGCAAAATTAAAAGCTATGGAACAGGAAATAGACGAATATGTCTATTTCTTTTTTTCTATGTCGCAGATTCATTCGTTTAAAACTACTTTTTTCATTTGTAAAAAAAGCTTTTATTTTTCATTCATTTACTTTAATATCGATAAGGGCACCCCAAAAAAGAGATAGAGGTGCTGAAATGTACGGTATTATTAATTATGAAATGTTTTTATTAACAGGGATCTTATTAAATCTAATCCCTGGTGCGGACACCATGTATATTGTCGGTAGAAGTATTTCGCAAGGTAGAAAAGCTGGTATTTACTCTGTGTTTGGTATTATTACTGGCTCCTTAGTTCATACGTTATTAGTTTCTTTTGGCTTATCGCTCATACTTACAAAATCTATTGTATTATTTAATACCATTAAATTTATTGGTGTTATGTATCTCGTTTATTTAGGGATTAAAATGATACGTGATAAGTCAAACATCGGTTTCGAAGCATCGTCAAATAAATTAAACTTAAGAAAAATTTATATACAGGGACTTTTAACAAGTCTAACGAATCCAAAAGTTTCTTTATTTTTTATTGCGTTTCTCCCACAGTTTATAGATATTAAGGCATCAGGTCCTATTCCTTTTTTAATTTTAGGACTTACTTTTACAGCAACTGGACTACTATGGTGCTTATTTGTTGCTTATTTCTCTTCGTACATTACTAAAAAACTAAGAGGAAACCAAAAGGTAGGAATGATCCTGAATAAGATAACCGGAATGATATTTATTGGAATGGGGATAAAGTTGCTTCAAACGAAAGCCCCTTAATAAATTTATATAAAAATGCCCCCTATTATAAAAATGTTATATTGAATGTTAAATAGTTCACTTTTATTGAACAGTCCTTTCAAATTGAGAGGACTGCTTTCTTATTTATCCACTTCTTTTATTAAACATGTCTCTCATATTGTTCATTAGTTTATGTAGCATGTGAAGACGCTACGGCTTTTTTATTTTTTAATCTATTTCACAGGCAATTCACTATACAAACATAGCTATCACTTCATAATAATAGTAAGGTAAAGCTAATTTAGCCTTACACCTCCGAAGGTTTTACTGAGGGTCACTCCTATCCCAAGTGACCCTTTTTTATTTTCTTATCTAACAAAAAAATATTTTTTAATGCCTATAACTGCATGGTTTAACACCCCACTCCTTCTCTACAGCTAACATATTATATATTGTAGAAAGGAGGTGTGCTTTATGGGATACTATGGTGGAAATGTTGGTGGAATTAATAACTGCGGCTATTACGGCGGCGGATATGGTAATGGTTCAACATTTGCCTTAATTGTAGTTCTATTTATACTTCTAATTATTATCGGCGCTACTTTTATGAATAGAGAGTATTAACATTTTCGATTTAAGGGTCGCCCCCCCCAGCCTGGTGACCCTTTTATTCAATAAGATTATTTCACATTTTTTGTAATCAATGCTAATGTAAAAATACACATTATTCTAATACAACAACGGAGGTTACACTAAAAATGTTTCAGATTGAATTACACAGCCTTCGTAAATTTAGGGAGTAAAGTCTTTGTTTTACTTTCTTTTATTTTTTCCAAACTTCTCGTTTCCCCGCTTAAAATTACCCGTAATTTTAGCTAATAATAACTGTACGGCTGTTAGATTATCTTCAACTTCTTTGATCCTCGCAATAAGACGCTCAGCCTCCCCATCCTTTACAGTTTTTATTTGTTTCCCTTCGTAATATATGACAACCGTTCCTTTTTTCGTTATTTGATAATCAAACGGTTCTTCTTCACTTAATCTGTTTCGTTTATCTATTTCGCTCACTTCACCATCTCCCTAATTCTTATAGTTTCAAACATTATATTCAAAAAAATATGTTGATTCACTCGTTTTCTTAATTATTTTCAATATGTATCTGATGTAGTAAATAGTCTTCACCCAAACCGCTGTCTTTTGTATAAATGCCGTGGATTTTTATAAAAAAAATTAAGTCCATTCCATACATACAGATTTTATTCCCACCAATTAAGTTGATTAGTTTATAAAAACATATTCACATGTAATTTAAGACTGTTTTCTCAAAGATTGTTGCTAAATAGCATTAGATATTTAAAGGGAATGTTATATTTTGGATTATTGGAAAGGTCTAACGAAATAGTATAATTAAGCGTATTTAACTTATTTCGTAAGAGGTGCTGAGTTTGTTTAAAAAGAAAATATTAGTTGGACATTCAGAAGATGCTTTCCCGGCAATTATCGAACACTTAAAGAGAAGTAGCGTTCCGTTTGAACTAGGGATCAAAGATATTTTAAGGCAATCGTCTGGAAGATTCCGCTCGAAAAAAAATGATGAAGTATACATAGCGTTTTATACAGTCAAAGTTCGAAAAAAATATGAGGAACAAGTAAAAGCTATTGTTGAGCAGTATATGTCGCAAGAAGATGTGATGCAATGGTATAAAGTATCGAAAAAGAATGCTAGAAAATTAGAAAAGAAGGAAATGTTGTCTTTTTCAGTTGTGTCTGGTATAAACTACATAGCGATGACAATCATCCATCAAGGTAAGATTGATGGCGGGGGAATTGTTTCGTATATAGCTTGTGCGGTCATAATGATGACTGGTGCATTTTTGACGATAAGTAATTATAAGGAGATGCAAAAAGAATCGAGCTATTTGAGACTGATCGATATGGGATTGGCAATCATAGGTATTGGTGTGATGATTTATGCTGTTTCTTCTTTTTATCTTTACTTCGATAATATTCTCAGAAACATAAATATTTCTAGTGTTTTTTACCTTCTTTCCTTTAATCTTTTATTTACATATTCCGGTAATATAAAAATCAAACCCACTAGTATGAACCCTAAAGAATGTACTTATAATTCATAATTCATATGTATAGTATCATCTGCAAACTGACCCAAATACCGGACCGCCTCGGCAACTCAGTCTGTGCATGAACAACATAAAACTACCAGTCAAAAGAAAAATGTACCTATAATATAACCTTTATTCATAATGCTTGCATGACATTCTTCAAGGAAAAATCTCCTGAAATAAGTTAACTAACAACAAAATTTATGTTAACATATTATCAATCCAATTATTGGAGGTGTTTTTTTGACAGAAAAGAATAGAACATTACTTAGCTCGGTTAGTGGTTTGGCATTAGGTACAGTAGGAGGATATAGAATTTTTACAAACAACTTAGAAAGTATGTCAATGCTAGTAGCATATATTTTCTTTATTTGCGGTTTGATTGGTTTTATTTCTAGTGTTGTAAAGTTGTCTAGAATTTCTTGAACTTGCGTTGCTTTATTGCAACGCTTTTCTTATTACTATTGCACATTTTCTCTCAAGATTCTCTTAGCTTACCTACACAAATTAATAACCTCTTTTCCGGTTCTTTTTCACTGCCAATATTTCGGACATTCTTTAGTTGAAGTTTTTTTGAACGTCAGCTCAACACGTCATTCCGCTTCATCACTTACAGTTCACTTTTCTTTCTAAATCCCCTCGCATAGTAAGAGGGCTTCGTAGCATACAAAAAAGTCACTCATGTTTACTTATGAGTGACTAGACTATCGTGAGAGAAAACGAGCTAATTATTTTATACCCTTAAAAGCTTCAGTTTGCTCCTTAATTCCTTTTTCTGCAGCAAATCTTTCAATACTAGATGCACCAAAGAATCCAACAATTCCATCTACTCTTTCAATAATATAAGCAGCATCTTCCGGTTCTGCAATTGGACCTCCATGGCAAATCGCTAATATATCAGGATTTATAGACTTACCAGCATTAATAATTTTTCGGATTCGATCGGCACAGTCATCTAAAGTTAATGAAGTTTGTGCACCAATCGTTCCTTTTGTTGTTAATCCCATGTGGGCCACTAAAATATCTGCACCCGCTTCAGCCATTTTCTTTGCTTGCTCCTCATCGAAAACATATGGAGTAGTTAGTAAATCTAATTTATGAGCTTCTCTAATCATATCTACTTCTAAATCATAGCCCATTCCTGTTTCCTCTAGATTTTGACGAAAAACACCGTCAATTAATCCAACTGTAGGAAAATTTTGAACGCCACTAAACCCTTGATCTTTCAGCTGCTTTAAGAAAACTCCCATCACTTTAAAAGGGTCTGTTCCATTAACACCTGCTAGTACTGGGGTATCCTTTACAACGGGTAATACCTCATTACCCATTTCAACAACAATTTGGTTAGCATCACCATATGATAATAAACCTGCTAGTGAACCACGACCAGCCATTCTATAACGACCCGAGTTATAGACAATCAACATGTCTGCTCCCCCAGCTTCACTACTTTTAGCTGTAATTCCTGTACCCGCGCCAACACCTAGAAGAATATTTCCTTTTTTAATTTCTTCTTTAAAACGATTCAATATTTCTTGTCTCTGTAACATAATCGTTGTCCCTCGCTTTATTTTCTATTAATTCAATCAATTTTTTCGCTGAAGCTAGTGCAAACTCTTCGCTATTTATATCCGCATTGATTTCAATCATTTCCACTTTATGTTGGTCAACCTTTTCTCTTAATGTATCAAATAACATGTTGTCTTCCTCTAAACCGTAGAAAGGCTGTCCTTCAACATCAAGACCTGAGAGCCCTTTTAACGGTAAAAATAAAGCCGTGTACCCTTTAGCTAAAGCTAATTTTTCAGCAATCACTTCACCTATTTGCTTGTTCTCTTCAACAGATGTACGCATTAAAGTTACTGTCGGATTATGCTTATAAAATTTTCTTCCTACAAATTTATGAGGGACAGAATCAAATGGACCAAAGTTCACCATATCTATTGCACCCACTGATACAACTTGAGGAATTTGTTTTTTTGAAGCTGCCTCTAAACGATGCGGTCCAGCTTTCAATACGCCCCCAATTAACTCATCTGCCCATTCAGTAGTTGTAATGTCAAGAACACCATCTATAAATCCATTAGCAATTAAATTCTCCATTGTACGACCACCAACACCCGTTGCATGGAAAATTAATAACTCATATCCTTTAGCTTCCAAGAAATCTTTAGCCTGATTAATACAAGGTGTTGTCACTCCAAACATAGTTGCGGCAATAAGAGGCTTCTTTTTCTCTATAGTTTTATTTTCAAAGTTAAGCATTCCTGCTATCGCAAATACTGCATTCGTAAATATTTTTGTCGAAATTACATTTAAACCAGCTACATCTACTACTGACGGAATCATCATAATGTCGCTAGTCCCTACATACGGCTCCGTATTGCCAGAAGCGACTGTTGAAACCATTACTTTTGGAACACCAATTGGTAATGCCCTCATGCCAGTTGTTACAATAGATGACCCTCCAGTGCCTCCAAAGGATAGTACACCGTCGAATTTACCTTCTTCATACAATTTCGGTAAAAGCACTTCCATCCCTTTTGCAAGAACTGCGGTTGCATTTGCTCGGTCTCCTTTCGCTGCAATTTCTTGTATATCTTCTCTAGCTGCAGCAGCTACTTCAGCATTTGATACATCAGGCTCAAATGCTGGAGTAAAAACACCTGTATGGATCGTAAAAGTATTAAAACCTAACGATTCTATCAACTCTTTTACATATAAATATTCTTTTCCTTTTGAATCAAATGTTCCAGCCAAAGCAATTGTTTTCATATCAACTCTCTCCCTTCTTGATCTTTAAAATCATATAAGAAAGCGGTTTCATTTATTACTCCATTTCATAATACCGTTTTCTTTTAGGTGAGTTAATGTGCTTTTGTTCTATAAAATTGTCTCTTTGTTATTTTTTATATAGTTTTGAGGTGATACACCTTTATATTTTTTGAATATTTTACTAAAGTGAGTATAATCGGGATAACCTACCATTTCGGCAATATTATTTAGTGGTAATTTTTCTAATTTTAATATTTCAATTGCCCTATTAAGTCGAAAGTTAATAAGATATTCTGTAAATGAAATACCCACTTCTTTTTTGAATAATGTGCTTAAATAAGAACGAGACAAATTTAATATTTCTGCCACTTCATTCAATGATATTTCATCCATATAATGTAAACTAATGTACTTCTTGATAAAATTAATATAATCAGCTTGACTTCCTAGACCATCAGTAATTTTACCGATTAAATCATCCAACTGAAAATCGTTCGTTTGCTTAAATGATTTCGTAATATGTATGAGAGCTTGTTCATTTGGAATCCTTTCAAACACAGAACCTCCGATATAACCCATAATAGTAGTATCATCATACATATATTGAACATCTATTGGTTTATTAACCGGGCCTCCATAAATCATTTTAATAATGTTAGGATTTAGTTCATTACATCTATTAAAAATATTTACCGCCAACCTTTTGGCAGCCTGTAAAGATAAAATCTTTTTAGCTCCAAGTGATCCGCCATTTGTTAAACCTAAGTGAACACAAATTATATCTGCACCGGCCTCTATCATACTTATTGCTTGTTCTTCGCTAAATACAAAGGCCACTGTAAACAGCCCTTTTTCATTAGCGATACGAATAGCTTCTACCTCTTTATCATAAGTAATCCCTTGTTCCTCTAAAGCTTCTCTAAAAAGCCCATCTACTAAACCTATACTTGGATAATTATTAATGCCCGAAAATCCTCTTTGCTTAATTAAATCGATATAACTATCTAATTCAATTGTTGGATCTGTAGCACATAAACCAAAACAAACTGGAATTTTTTTGATCATAGGAATGATCTCTTTACTTGCAAAATCCATTACTACATCATTACTATTTGCATATGGTAAGAAACCAGCTAATGAACTTACACCCATTAATCTGAATCGTCCTGAATTTAGAGCTAAAATAAAATCTGCGCCGCCTTGTTCTGCATATTTAACCGTCATTCCAGAACCAGCAGCAACACCTAAAATATATTTATTTTTATTAATTTGTTTTCTTATATTATTTTTTATTTCATATTTATTATTTAGCTTGTCCTCCATATAATTTTCACCTCTACTAATACATTGTTTACTACGGATTTCCTAACTTTTAAAATGCGGCAAAAATCACTAGTATTTAATTCAAAACTCTTCTTAAATGGCAGTATAGTTCAGCTTTTAGAACTAATAAAAACCCTCACTTAAATCTCCCATAATCTCTTTACATCGACCAATTCTTGCCCATCGAATTCCATTCTGTATATGTCTGGCTTTGTTGTATGTAATAAAAAGTTCAGATCGTATTTACTATCATAAAACCGCATCATTAAAGTCATAACTGCACCATGTGTGCCAATTACTACTTTCTGTCCTTGATATGTATTTAATATTTCTTTTAAAACATTTATAGCACGTTTCTGGCAGTCAGCATTTGACTCACCTCCCTCTAAAGCATAGGTTGGGTCAGAAAATGACTTTTCTAATAAAGGGAATAATTCCTTGTCAGATATTCGCTTATCACCAACAATAAATGTTTGCTCTTTAAGGTCTTCAAATACAATTACTTCTTTTGCTATTTGTTCAGCTACTTTCTGAACAGTTAAGATTGAACGACTATACGGACTAGAGATAACAGTATCAATTCTCTCTTTTTTTAGAATATCAGTTATTCGTTGTGCGTCTATTCTACCTTTTTCAGTTAATTGTCTCGTTCTCTCATTTCCGTCTTTCGGTGAATCTCCATGTCGTACCATATATATGAATGTTTTCATAATGCCTCCTATAGTGCTTGAGTCTTTGAATCATTTATGAAACGAAACTAAAAATCAATATTGCTCGGAAGAACTTCTACTGTTCGACTTCTGATATCGGTAAGACTGTTGAATATTTAACTTCTCGTAAAGATAAATTCGTTTGAATTCGGGAAATGCCCAGTCTATTTAATTTTCTTATAAAGCGATCTAATTCTTTTCGATCTCGAATAACAACCTTTAAAAGATAATCATACTCTCCTGTTAAACAATGACATTCTAATATTTCCGGCATTATTTTTAAGGCCTTTTCCAAAGCTTCTAATTCCTTAGCTTGATGAATATTTGTACTCATGAATACATAGCACAGTAAATCGAATCCCAGTTTCTCTTGATTTAAAATGGCAACTTGTTTGTCAATAAACCCTTCACTTTCTAAACGTTTTATTCTTGTATGGGTTGCTGGTGGGGACAAATTCACCCGTCTCGCTATCTCTGCATTACTTATCTGGACCTCCCTCTGCAAAATATCTAGTAATTGGGTATCAATACTATCTAATAATTTTCTTTCAACATCTTTCATGCATTTTTCCCCCTCGTATATTAGTAGTAAGAGCTCTTTCCGATAGAATTTCCAGTTGATCCGGACAACTGGGGAATCTGTTGGATTTCCTATAGGAGATAGTC
>NZ_JBIWFQ010000023.1:0-96241 GCF_044763105.1 Lysinibacillus sp. NPDC096212
GAGTTAGCCCAATTTATTTCACCAATCTGATGTTTAGATAAGGATCAGAGTTGAAAACTTTGTATAAAATTTTACACAATATTAAGGACTTGACTAACATCGCTGATAGAAGTGCCAGAATCGCTGATAAAACGTCGAACATCGCTGATAAAAGAGCCAGAATCCCTGATAAAACGTCAAACATCGCTGATAGAAGAGCCAGAATCGCTGGTAAAACGTTGAACATCGCTGATAAAAGAGCCAGAATCGCTGATAAAGCGTTGAACATCGCTGATAGAAGAGCCAGAATCGCTGATAAAGCGTTGACCATCGTTGATAAAAGAGCCAGAATCGCTGGTAAAACGTTGAACATCGCTGATAGAAGAGCCAGAATCGCTGATAAAACAAGCTCAAACATTGCTGATAAAAAGAGCCAGAATCGCTGATAAAACGTTGAACATCGCTGATAGAAGAGCCAGAATCGCTGGTAAAACGTTGAACATCGCTGATAAAAGAGCCAGAATCGCTGATAAAGCGTCGAACATCGCTGATAGAAGAGCCAGAATCGCTGATAAAGCGTCGAACATCGCTGATAAAAGAGCCAAAATCGCTGATAAAGCATCAAACATCGCTGATAAAAAATTACAGAATCACTAACTTTGGTTACGCTGGTGTTCATAGGAATCTCTCGCTATTAAGCGAAGTGGGGTAGTTTATTTGACATTATTTTCATTAGGTACTATCATTAAACGGAAAACAAGGAAAATAAAAATATTTTTTCATTTTCCTAAAGGCAGGTTATCACGTTGAAAGATAGAATTTTAAAGGTATCCATAAGTGAAGCTGAACGAAAAGGATTCCGGTTTACAATGGGGGATTTAGCAAAGCAACTAGGTATGAGTACTAAAACATTGTATGGATACTATCCCTCAAAGGAAGAACTACTAAATGAAATGATTGATCTAGCAATTGAAGAGCTGAAAATGAAAGAGAAAGAAATTCTGCATGATGCAACGTTAAATCTTGTAGAAAAACTACAAAAAAGTCTTGTACTAATTCCGGCTGATTTTAAGTTTGCTCAGCTCAAATATTTAGAGGAACTTCAACGATATTATCCAAAGCAATGGGAAACTCTTGATGAATTTATTCATGAACAATGGGCAGGTATCTTTTCGTTGTTAGATGAAGGGATTGCTGCAAAAAAAATACGTCCTTTTAATAAAGAGATATTTAAAGAAGTCTATATTGGAGGACTTTATCGATTGATGGAACATGCATCGAAAAACAGAAATATGAGTTCGCTTCAGGATACAATGCAGGAAATGGTGGACATTCTTATGCTTGGGATTCTTAAAGATAACGTTCATGAAGAAAATTAAATGGGGGTCGTAAATGAGTAAAACTTTAAGATACCTTTTTTTAGTGACAGATATCTTTTTTATAGTCTATTGGCTAGTCACCTTTTTTCATTTGATTCCAGAAGAGTATTTATATCAAGATTATCAAAATGAATTATTAGTTATATGGAATTGGTCGTTTTTCCCACTAGATATTTTAATTTCAGTTAGTGGTTTTATAAGTCTCTATCTATTTAAAATAAAAAATGAAAAGTGGAGAACATTTACCTTATTATCTCTGACACTAACAAGTTGCTCTGGATTACAGGCGATTGCTTTTTGGACAATAAAGCTTGATTTTGATCTTATGTGGTGGATACCTAACCTTTTTCTTTTACTGTATCCGTTGTACTTTATACCAAAACTGATTACTTCTAAACATCAAAATGTCTCATTACAAGCAAAACACAACCACTAATCGTCTTCAACGTGGTTGTGTTTTCTGTGCTTTGTAAAATTTTGTTCAATATTTTCTTTTTTCGTTTTCGTTACACGCTCATGTGTACTGAAAGGGGAAGATTGACGATTTTTTTCAACGTCCTTCCCTTTAGTGCGTTTTATATGCATGCGTTTCTTTTTTGCTTTTGAGTTTGTCATGTTACCTTACCTCCAACTATCATTTGTAAATATAGTACCGAATACGGAAGAAAAAGTAAAACCTCGTAAGAATTTAACTTACGAGGCGATTGTCCTATTATTAGTGAGATACGTCTTGTACAGAAATACCTGTGTTTGCTTTAACATCCACTTCACGATATTTCTTAGCATCTGATTCCTTAGAAAGTAATGTTCCGATGAGACCCCCAAGGAAGCCAAGTGGTACAGAAATTATTGCTGGGTTCGTTAACGAAATTAACGGATTCCCAACGAAAATTGCTTTTCCTTCAACTGGATTCCAAAGGTTTGGTGAAACTGCAACAAGAACTAAAGCAGAGATTAAACCTGTCAACATTGCTGTAATAGCACCAGCTGTATTAAAGCGTTTCCAGTAGATAGTATAGATGATTACAGGTAAGTTAGCTGAACCTGCAATACAGAATGCAAGTGATACTAAGAACGCTACGTTTAATGTTTGTGCACCAAGTGCTAAAAGGATTGAAATAACAGCGATTGTGATAGAACCGATACGAGCTGCAAGTACTTGCTCCTTCTCTGTGATTTTGCCTTTTTTAATGATTTGACCATAAATATCATGCGAAAGGGCAGATGCGCCAGAAAGTACAAGACCAGCTACTACCGCTAAGATTGTTGCGAAAGCTACCGCACATACGAATGAGAATAGAATGTCCCCACCAAGTGCTTCCGCGAGAAGTGGAGCAGCCATGTTACCCGCCGCGTTTGCTTCAATAATTGCTTCTTTACCAACGAATTTAGCTGCACCGAATCCTAAGAAGATTGTAAGAATGTAGAAGATACCTACAATCCAAGTAGCCCAAATAACAGAGGAACGAGCAGTTTTCGCATCTTTTACTGTAAAGAAGCGCATTAGGATATGTGGAAGACCAGCTGTACCTAATACTAAAGCGATTAACATTGAAATAGTATCAACGCCATTTTGATATTTAAGACCTGGGTTCAAATAAGCTGCACCGCTATCAGTTGCAGTTTCCATTTCTTTGAACATCGTTGCAATACTAAAGCCGAACTCTTTTAATACTAAGAATGAAATAATAACTGTACCTAACATTAAAAGACAAGCTTTAATAATTTGTACCCAAGATGTTGCAGTCATACCACCGAATAGTACGTAAGTCGTCATCATAAAACCTACGATTAGAACGGCAACCCAATAGTCGATTCCTAAAAGTAATTGAATAAGTGCTCCTGCACCAACTAGTTGTGCAATCATGTAGAATAAGACAATTGTAATAGTGCTTAAAGCTGCTGTACCACGAACTTTAGAGCTATCAAAACGCGCTGTGATCATGTCAGCTAATGTAAATTTACCAAGATTACGTAATGGCTCAGCGACGATGTATAGAACCACTAAGTAAGCTACTAAATAACCGATAGAGAAGAAGAATCCATCAAATCCAAATAATGCAACTGCTCCAGCGATCCCTAAGAAAGATGCTGCTGATAAGTAGTCACCAGCGATGGCTAGTCCATTTTGCCAGCCTGTTAACCCACCGCCTGCAGTATAGAAATCACTTGCAGAAGAAGTTCGTTTTGATGCCCACCATGTAATAACTAATGTTAAACCAACAATGGCTACGAAGAAGAATATGGCTGTAAAACTCATTCCGTTATTCATCGGCGGCCACCTCCGTTCTCGTATTCAGTGATAATCGCCTTTGCCTCTTTATCAAAGCTATTTGCTTTTGCTACATATAAGTGACATAAGCACCAAGTCATGATGAATAACCCTGCTGAATATACCCACACCCAAGTAATTTCCCCAAATGCCTTTTGGTGTAGTACTGTCGTGTACGAAGTAAGAATTGGAAGCAACATGTATGCTGCTAAGAAGAACACAGTCATTGACCAAAGAAATGATTTCTTTCTTCGCACAAGCGCTTTAAACGATTCTTGATTTGCAATCGCATCATAATCAATCACGATGCTCTTATTGCCTTGATTGTTCCCCATTAACATTCCCCATTTTGTGTTTATTTTTACTGCTTAAAGACTCAATTTTGCTAGATTAGTGAATTCACATCTTCATTTTATGAGACAGTTCACAAAATTGCAATACTTTTCAGAAAAAATTATAAAAAAATAGTTTTTGGAAAAATAGTCTTAAAAGAGAATATACAAGACAAATGTAAGAAATAAAAGTGTTTTGGAAAATTCTGATAAATAAATGGAGTTAGGTCAATTCTAGATTTCCGAGCGGAAAATATGGTTGAAATTTCAAAAGGGAAATGATTTTTTATAAAAAATAAACACTATTTACTCAGTGAAAATCGTTTTTTATTGAAAGAGAATAGTATTGTTCGATAAATAAATTGGAAAATTTTTTATAATAAAAAGTTAAAAAACCCGATGAAAAATCGAGTTCTTTAACTTGATATTTTTATTAATATAGATAGGATGATTGATAGATATTTTTTCAATAATTTGGATGGTTAAAAGCGATCAATGAGAGATGTCAGAAACAGATACACCTGTGTTTGCTTTCACACGAATTTCCTTGTAAATACGATCTGCTTCTTCCTGTGGTACTTTGCTAGAAGATAGAACAGTGCCTAAATAACCTGCGATAAAGCCAAGTGGAATTGTAATGACCGCTGGAACTGCTAACGGTACGATAGGATTACCAACAAAAATAGCTGCACCTTCAACAGGACTCCATACATTCGGCCCCATAGCACCTAACACTAAACATGATACTAAACCAGTTACCATCGCAGTTATAGCACCTGTTGAATTGAATTTTTTCCAGTAAATTGTGTAAAGAATAACTGGTAAGTTTGCTGAAGCACCGATACAAAATGCAAAGGATACTAAGAACGATACATTCAAGTTTTGCGCAAATAATGCAAGGATAATGGATACAATGGCAATAGAAATCGAGCCAGTACGAGCGGCTACAACTTGTTGCTTTTCTGTTAATTTACCATCTTTAATGATTTCTCCATAAATATCATGGGAAATCGCAGAAGCTCCTGTTAAAACTAAGCCCGAAACAACTGCTAAGATGGTTGCGAATGCTACGGCACCGATAAATGCCATTAACACATCACCGCCCAAATAATTAGCAAGAAGTGGGGCTGCGGTGTTACCAGCTTTACTTTCAGCAAGAATTTTATCGATCCCTACAAAATTTAATGCGCCAAAGCCTAAGAAAATAGTTAATGAGAAGAAAATAGCTGTAATCCAAGTTGTCCATGAAATAGAAGAACGAGCAGTTTTGGCATCTTTAACAGTGAAGAAGCGCATTAAAATATGCGGTAACCCAGATGTACCTAAAACAAGCGCCATCATCATCGAAACCGAATCAATTGAACTTGTATATTTCATCCCTGGTACAAGGAATTTCTCGCCATGATCCACAGCGATCGTATCAAACATTTTCATAAGAGAGAAGTCGAATTTAATTAATACTAAAGTAGCTAATACGCCTGTCCCAAATAAAAGAAGGCTAGCTTTAATAATTTGCACCCAAGAAGTAGCTGTCATGCCACCGAATAATACATAAGTAGTCATCATAACACCTACGATTAACACTGCAATCCAATACTCAATACCAAATAATAGTTTAATAAGGGCACCTGCACCTACTAATTGTGCAATCATATAAAGGATTACGATGATAATTGTTCCTGACGCAGCAACCCCGCGAATGCGTTTTTCATTAAAACGGGCAGTAAGCATATCTGCTAAAGTATAACGACCTAAATTTCGCATCGGCTCCGCAATTACATAAAGAAGCACTAAGTTAGCTACTACATAGCCTACAGAGAAGAAGAAGCCATCAAAACCAGTTAACGCAATCGCACCGGACACGCCAAGAAATGCAGCGGCAGATAAGTAGTCACCAGCGATCGCAAAGCCATTTTGCCAACCTTTAAGACCACCACCAGCTGTATAAAAATCAGCCGCAGAAGATGTACGTTTCGCTGCGATATATGTTACTACAAGAGTTAAACCAACGATTGCTAAAAAGAAACCAACGGATACTAAGTTCATTTATTTTCCACCTTTCGCCTGATACTCAGCTAGTACTGCTGCCGCAGCTTTATCGAATGAAGAAGCTTTTTTCACATACACTGTACAAAGTACGATTGTCATAATGAATAATCCTGCTGAATAAACCCAAACACCCGTAATATTTCCGATAATTTTTTGTTGTAGTACAGGTTGGAAAGCGAGGATTGGTAACAAAATATAAAGTGTTAAAAATATTGCTGTAATCGAGAAAAGGAAGGTATTCTTCTTTTTCACGAACTTGTTGAACGATTCCATAGCTTCAATTGCGCTATAGTCAACTGAATCTATACTTTTGTTCTCAGAAATGTTTGCCATTATTATTCCCCCTAAAGTGATATATTTCTTTCTTAAACGACATATTTCTTTATTGCTCGTCGTTATACTCACTTATTTTATGGGGAAGATTCTTATAATGCAATACTAAATTTCGAGTTTTTTAAATTTTTAATAATTTCCGAATCGTGGAAATAACGTAGAAATAATAAGGATTTAATAGAAATAATCCGTATGAAAGAGAATGGTATTTTTTTATAGAATAATATTCCTATAATAGTTTGATAATGATAATTGTGAATGTAGGAGAAAATTTGAACATGAAAGAGAATTTTCAAGAATTTATTATTGTGTCTTCGTATAGAGGATTTGCTTGAAAACTAAAAAAACTTTGTTATATAACAATTATATGATGTCTTGGGAAATAACCAAAATAGTAAAAAAACAGCTTTAATTAATTTTTAAAAAAGTGTGAATTGTCTGGAATATACAGGATAGTAATATACCAAAATCGTACAATATACATTGAAATGACATAAAAAAAATGAAAGGATAAGCGCATATCTTGTATTAAGTACCTATTATTTATACAATAAACAACGATGGTAAATTGAAGGGAAGTGAGCAAATATATGAAAAAGAAAAGTGCAATGCTCGTGTTGATACTAACATTAAGTAGCATTCTAACTGCTTGCGGAAGTTATAAATTTGAACCTGAAATGAACATAGAAGTACAGGATTTTTCGGTTACAAATCAAAAAAATGAAAAGGTTAGCCTTAATGATTTTAAGGGCAAGCCATGGTTAGCAATGTTCGTCTTTACTAATTGTAATTCCATTTGTCCGCCAATGACGTATAACATGACAGAGGTGCAAAAAGGACTTCAGGATAAGGGCGTGGAAGATTATCAAATTGTAGCTTTTAGCGTTGATCCTCAAGTGGACAAGCCAGAAGTTTTAACGAATTATTTGAAAACGTATTCAGTGCCTGACGAAAGCAAATGGCAACTATTAACTGGCTATGATCAAAAGTTTATTGAACAGTTTGCAATGAAATCGTTTAAATCACGCGTGAAAAATGATCCAAATACTGACCAAGTTATTCATATGGGAAGGTATTACTTAGTTAATGCTGATGGGATTGTTGTGAAGGATTATCCTGCTGTAACGGATGTACCAGTTGAGACGATTGCAGCAGATATGAAGGCGTTAACTAAATAATAAAAAATAACTCAGAGGTTGGAATGACTTCTGAGTTATTTTTTATGGCCGTAAATATGAAAGGGGTTCCGCAATCTTATCAAAACGTTGAGGTGTTCGAGTACCTATCAATAAATTTGTTTTTTATTTTTTAGAAACCTGAATATTAGTGTTAATAGTAGCAGAACAATTGGTGTCAGTTCGATGTATTTAAAAGCATTTACACGTATTTATAATTAGAATGAAAGAAGTGAACTTCCTTCCGCCTTTTTCTGCTGTGATATGCGCATATCCTCACATTTGCCACAAAACATACTAGCTATAGTGATCAAAAGTAAAATCTATTCTAAGCCTCTAACATCTTCGTAACTCATCATTCAAACTTTAAATTATCGATAATTATATTATGTCTACTAAAAATCAAAACAAAAGAAACTGATGCAATTTACCCGTATGGGAAATCATTTCATAAATCTTCTATTTGATAAAATGTATTTTTTACCAAACGTGTATATATTTAATTTTATCAGCTTATATATTATTAGAATGATTTAACTGCTTTTGCTTGAGCCCGGACGAAATAATGCCGATTCATAACTGTCGTAAACATCATGGAACCTTCTTGAAGCCGTGAATCGTGTTGTGGTTGAAACTGCCACAGAGAACGGTAGATTGAATTCCTTTTTAACTCGATTTAAATCACTAACATTTTGCCGTGATTAACGCTTCTTGATAAAGCCAATCAACAAAAAGAAACAACTAAACAGTAACTCTAAAATATACGACAAATGTTGTTTATTTTAGAGTTACTTGACGTTGATAAAAAATTATTTGAGGAGATGAAATAAATGAAAAAGCTGATCGAATTTAAAAACGTAACGAAAGAATACAAAATAGGAGAAGTCCCAATCAAGGCCCTGAATGGTGTTGATTTTTCCATAAATGAGGGGGAATTCGTCGTTATTTTAGGGGCTAGTGGCGCGGGTAAAAGTACTATTTTAAATATTCTTGGCGGTATGGATACAGTTACCTCAGGTCAAGTCTTTGTTGGGAATCAAGAAATAACAAGGCTGAACGAAAAAAACTTAACTGAATATCGTGGTGAGAAAGTTGGCTTCGTCTTTCAATTTTATAATTTAATTCCGAATTTAAACGCTCTCGAAAATGTTGAATTCGCCACTGAAGTATGTAAAAACCATCTGGATGCTAAAGATATTTTACATAAAGTCGGATTAGCTGATCGTATTAAAAATTTCCCTTCCCAGCTTTCTGGAGGAGAGCAACAAAGAGTCGCTATAGCTAGAGCCGTTACGAAAAATCCCTTACTTTTACTCTGTGATGAACCAACCGGCGCTTTGGATTATGTAACTGGCAAGTCTGTATTAAAGCTTCTGCAAGATTTAAACAGGGAAACAAAGAAATGCGTTGTTTTAGTCACACATAATTCTGCCATTGCTCCTATGGCTGACAAAATTATTAAAGTAAAAAGCGGAATGATCGAAAGCGTTACGATCAATGAGGAAAAACAAAGTGTTGAAGGGATTGAGTGGTAATCATGAAATTGTTTTTAAAATTATTGAGGGACATCAAACAGTCTATGGGGCAATTTATAGCCGTTGTGATTGTTATCGCAGTAGGTGCTTTTTTCTACGCGGGACTAGTAACCTACAGCAATAATCTTAATGCGTATACGAAGGATTACTTTCAAAAACATAATTTAAGCGATTTAAATGTGTACTACAGTCAACTTTCTAAAAATGATGTCACCCGGTTAAGTAAAATTGAAGGTATCCATAAAATCGAAGGACGTTATACCTTTGATGGTACGCAAAGCTTTGAAGATTACAAAACGTCATTAAAAATTCATTCGATCCCTGAAAACAATGAAATAAATACGCCTACTATAACTGAAGGTAGTATCCCATTAAAAAAGGATGAGATTTTATTAGATTCTCATTATGCAAAAGAACATCATTATCGTGTCGGCGATCAAATCACAATAAATGCGAATGAAAGCAGTTTTAACTTTACGATTAGTGGCTTAGGTGAAAATGTTGAACATGCAAAAAAGAATGACATTCAAGATCATAAAACATCTGGAGTCGCTTATATTGCTGAAGAGTCATTACCCGAAATCTTAAATGGCTTTTACTTTAACGAAATCATCGTGGATGCTACAGAAGGTTACGATATTGAAAAGTTAGGCAAATCAATTGAAGAACAGTCCAAGCAACTCAGCTATTTAGATCAAATAAGTAAGGAACGGACTTTCAACTATTCTAAAATCAATCAAACGATTAATAATAATAACTTAATGAGTAAAGTTATACCTTTAGTACTTTTTTTGATTGAAGCGATTATCCTATTTCTCGCCATGTCGAGGACGATCGATTCTCAACGGAATCAAGTTGGTATTATGAAGGCTTTAGGTGTAAAAAACAGCAACATTATGCTTCACTATATGGGATACCCTGTGCTGGCAGGTATACTAGGCTCCATCATTGGCTGTGTAATTGCCGTTTTTGTATTTATTCCTTTAGTAACTAAGTCGTGTGCAAGGGCCTACTCTTTGCCTGACATAACATTCTCACTCTCTCTATTTTCAATCATTCCACCGATTATTTTCTCCAGTGCTTTCGGGGTTCTGTCATGTTACTTAAGCGGTAGAACTATATTAAAAGAACATGCGGCTCAGGCTATGCGTCCTAAACCGCCAAAGAAGATGAAAAAGCTCTTGATAGAAAGAATTCCAGGTCTATGGAGTCATATTTCCTATAGTTATAAACTCATTCTGAGAAATATATTTTTAAATAAACAAAAAGCATTAGCAAGTTCAATTGGTGTTGTTGTAAGCACCGTTTTATTGATTACTGCTTTCGGTACTCAAGCTTCCTTACTAAAAGTAGCAGACCAAATTGAAGATGTTTATACTTATGATTTAAGAGTCGATTATACGATGGGCACAAATTTTAATACGCTAAAACTACCTTCTGAAATTAAAACTAGTTATTTGTTATCCACTCTTCCTATTGAAATGATAAAAGATAATGACAAAGAAAGCGCCAATTTAGTTGTTACTGAAAAAGAAAACAATCTCATTCATTTCTTTGACGAAAATGACAATAGAATATCTTTAGAAAATAACGGTGTGCTTGTACCCAAATCTTACGCTGACAAATATCATATTTCTAAAGGGGATCGTATCAACATAAAGTTTACAGCGCCAGAGCTAAAAGACACTTCTGTAGAAATGAAGGTTTTAAATATATCTACACAGTATTCGAATCCATCATTTTATAGTACACCAGAGTACTTAAAGAGCTTTAACATAGACTACAATCCAACCTCACTTTTAGTTCAAACAAATAACTCTACAGATGCTATGAGCGCTCATAAGTTTTTTGGAAAAGATCGCCGTGTAGATACAATTGCAAATAAGAATGATTTAAAAAAATCAGCTCAATACATTGTGAAACAAAACAGTTTTGTATTTATCATGTTTATCACAAGCGCCATCATACTGTCCTTTGGCGCCATCTATACGATATCCTCTATCAACATATATGAAAGGAATCGTGAGCTAGCAACACTGAAAGTACTAGGCTATCAAAAAAATAAAATAAACAGATTAATATTTTTGGAAAACATTATCCTAACGACATTTGCGGTCATTGTAGCTTTACCAATCAGTGGCTATGTCTATCAAATTATAGTAAAGGCTCTATCAAGCACCCATCAACAAATCCCAGATAAATTAAATATGTTTATCATATTAATCTCTATAATTGTCGCGTTCTTACTTACTATAGTGTCTAACTTACTTCTTAGAAGGAAAGTGACGAAAATAAATATGATTGAATCGCTTAAAAGTGTGGAATAGAGTTTTTGTGGTAAAGGTGTAAAATGGTAACCTTAATCAAGGAGCATCGATTGCCTAAAGATGTAGACAAAGAACGATGTGTGGTTAAATACACGATTATAATGTAACGAATCAGTCCGATTCTCTTTGGGCTGATTTTTTTATTTGGACGAAAACTTTTGTTAAAAATATGTAATGTCGTTTGCATTTTTGTTAAAAGTGAACAATGTTATTTAATAACTCATATCCTACAATCAGATTAAGCAAATAGAATAAAAATAAGAAAAAACAGGAGTGTTAATCTATGTAAATACTATATTTTTTTGTGCGAAGTATACAAAATAATAAAAGAAGTGTGATCTCACTTTTCTAACGATGGTCACTAGTTAATCAACAGACGTATTCGACAATAATAGGAGGGAATGGATTGTATGTTAGTAAAATTATTAGAACCATTAAATGTTCCAGATTCGATCATTGAAAAATTAGCGGAACCAATCAAACAGGGCGGTCATGAATTTGTATATTACAACGAAAAAACTACTGATTGGGCAGAATTAGCAAGTCGTAGTGAAGGTGCAGATGTTATTATGATTGCGAATAATCCTTATCCTACAGAAGTAATTGATCAAAATGACAAGTTAAAATTAATCAATGTTGCCTTTACAGGGGTTGATCATGTAGGTATCACTCAATCTAGAAACCAGGATATTATGGTATGTAATGCAGCTGGATATGCGAATCAAGCGGTTGCGGAATTAACAATTGGCTTAGTATTAGATGTATATCGTCGTATTACTAAGGGTGATAGTGAAAATCGTGCCGATAATTTCCCAGGGGCATTCCAAGGTAGTGAAATTAAAGGTAAAACAGTTGGTTTGATTGGTACAGGTAAAATTGGATTAATGACTGCCCGATTGTTTAAAGCATTTGGTGCAAACTTAATCGCTTCAGATCAGTCCAGCAGAAATCCAGAAGCTAAAGATTTAGGTATCGAGTATATGGAATTAGATGAGTTATTAGCACAATCTGATATTGTGTCATTACATATTCCATTACTACCAAGCACGAAAGGTTTAATTTCTAAAGACAAATTACAATTAATGAAGGAATCAGCCATTTTAATCAACTGTGCACGAGGACCAATTGTTGATAATGACGCATTGGCGGATGCATTAAATGAAGGACGAATAGCAGGAGCCGGTATCGACGTATTTGATATGGAACCGCCTATACCAGGAGACTATAAACTATTACACGCCAAAAATGTAATTTTAACACCACATGTAGGTTTCTTTACTGACGAGGCGATGGAATTGCGTGCTGAAATTGCATTCGATAACACCATTGCATTCTTAGAGGGTAAACCCCAAAATATTATTAAACGCTAAATAATGTGGGTTTTTTGAAAATTTGAAACAAGGAGAAAATACAATGACATTAAAAAAAAGAGCAAGAAAAGATTTAAAAAATCGTATTTTCCATTGGCCAGATATTCAAGAGTTTAGAGAAGAAGAAGCGACAAAACATATTTTCTATGAAACACCTAATACTGTAGGAGCTGTTTGGTGTATGCATCCAGGACAAGATTTGCCAATTCACTCGCACGAGAAAGCTGATGATATTTGGATTGTTGTAGAAGGAACAGCAGATTTTTATCCAGAGTGTGGTGAAATGGTTCAAATTAGAGCTGGTGATGTTGTTGTTGCACGTGCGGGTGAAAAGCACGGAATGACTAATAATTCTGATAAAGATTTTGTTATGTTAGGGATTGCGGGTCCGACACCAATCGGTTTTATTCCGCATAAAAATCATTAAGTGAAATAGCACGTCTGTTGATTAACTAGTTTTCATAGTATAAAAAGAAAGATTCCTCCTTGTAGAAGCAATACCTACAAAGGGGGAATCTTTCATGCCATCATAATAAATTGTCATACCTCAATAAAACTTTATATTATAATGTGTTGCACTGTAAATATAGGTCAGTCCGATAACCTTAAGGGTAATCGGGCTTATTTTTTGTTTGTTGCACCTACCTTGCTGTGTAGAGAGTTATCGAGGGTGCAAAAGTACTACGTAGAGATCAGTTAGCGAGAATATCATAAGTCACACTTTTATAAATATTTTAAGTATATGCTTTTGTCTAAAATGTGCAAATCCATTTCTGTTTTTGTTAAAAGTGAACAATGTTATTTACTTACTCATAACCTAAAATTAACTTAAGCAATACATAAGTAAAAAAACGAAAAATAGGAGTGTCATATTATGGGACAAACAGTTAAAAATGACCCGAATTATTACAAAAAAATAATTGTTGCACTGTGCTTAGGTTGGGTAGTTATTTGGATTTATCGTACAATACTTACGCCCATATATCCACAAATTCAAGAATCGCTAGGGAATATTAGCGATACTCAGGTCGGACTAGTTGCTTCTATTTACTTTTTTGCCTATACAGGTATGCAAATTCCATCAGGTATACTAGTTGATAAATTTGGTCAAAAAAGAGTATTAATCCCTGCGTTTATCGTTTTTGCATTAGCGGCATTTGTCATTGGGACAAGCTCGACAATCACTCAAGTTTATATAGGCGCCTTATTGGCAGGTCTTTCGACTGGTTCATACTATGGTGCAGCGTTCTCCTTATCAGCTAAATATATGCCTAAAGATAAGAAAAGTTTTTCTAATGCGATCATCAATAGTGGTGCAGCATTAGGTATGGTCATTGGTCTAGTAGGCTCATCTGTTTTAGTTGGTGGTCTTGAAATCAAATGGAATTACATGCTTTATATCACATCTATCTTAATAGTAGCTGTAACATTTGTGTTTGCTTTGTTTGTTAAACAAGACAAAAAATCACCTACAGAAGGAACATCTGAAGATAAGAAAATAGCACAAGACGCAGATTCTCAAGGCATGAATTTATTCTCACCAAAACAATTAGTCATTTATTTCGTCTATTTTGCAACATGTTATGGCTACTACATGATTGTGACATGGTTGCCATCATTCCTTGTCGCAGAAAAAGGATTCGAACAAGGTTCAGTAGGCTATGTAGCTGCTTTAGTCGCCATCACAGCAGTTCCTGGTGCATTAATATTTTCTAAATATATTGATAAAAATGCACATATGCGACTGAAATTAATTTTATTCTTGTTAATTGGTGCAGCTGTAACAATTAGTTTAACCGTGTTTGCACCTAATCCTTCAGTGCTTTATGTTGCGCTTATTTTATATGGATTACTAGGAAAACTTGCAATTGATCCAGTTTTAATAACATATGTATCTGATTCGGTACCTTCAGATAGAGTTGCTAAAGCATTAGGTTTCTTTAACTTCTTTGGTATGAGTTCATCAGTTGTTGCGCCAACGCTTACTGGTTATATTGGTGATATCACTGGAACGAAGGTATTAGCATTCTATATTGCAGCCATACTTCTTGCAGTAGCAGCGATTCTATTTTTCCTTGTCGTAATGTTACGAGAGAATAAAGCAACCTCACCCCTAATTAATGAATAAAACAAGGCTACCCATCGATGGAGATTTTCTTTATCTCCCATCGGTGGGTAGCTTTGTGATTTATTTTCATTATTATGTCCGTATAAATTAAGGTATGGAAGCAAGTGTACCGATAAAGTAATTGTAGAAAAACTTTTCTATTTTTTGCCTCAAAACCTTTTTCAATTATTTCGTGCAAATATAATCCCGCTAAAAAGCATTTATACAACCTTCGGGCACGAGTTTATTCTAAGTCATAATTTATTAATTTTGTAGAAGACTATATATAAAGAACTAAATAGAAAAATTCGATTATGGAAGCCCCTAACGTATAGGCAAATACCTTATCTTATTAAAACGGAAAATATAGAGATAATAAATTGCTACTTTAGGAAAGTGATTTAAGTGTATTTTTAAAGAGACTTAATTTTTTGAATATAAAGACTTTTTGCAAAAGCTTTACAATAAACTAAATTATCTGTAATATTCGACTCAATTAAATATTTTTACATTGATTGGAAGTAGTAAGGAACACTTATTGTATAGAGAGCTGCTGATGGGTGAAAAGCAGTCAATAATTTCCTGAACTCGTCCAGGAGTATTTATGCTGAACTTAAGTAAGCATAGACGGCAGCTACCGTTATAGATTAAGGGGGTTAATCTTACATTAACCAATTAGAGTGGTACCGCGAATCGAACTTCGTCTCTTTATTGAGACGGAGTTTTTTATTTTTAAGGAGGTTAAATTATGACATACGAATTTATAGAAATAGAAAACAAATGGAAAGATTATTGGGAGAAAAACAAAGTATTTGCAACAAATGTCTATGACAATACAAAACCGAAATATTATATTTTAGACATGTTTCCATATCCTTCAGGTTCGGGGTTACATGTTGGACATCCTAAAGGCTATACGGCTACAGATGTTATAGCACGTATGAAACGAATGCAAGGTTATAATGTTTTACATACAATGGGTTGGGATGCATTTGGCCTACCAGCAGAGCAGTATGCGATGCAAAATAAGCAACATCCGAAATTTATTACGAAACAAAATATCGATACGTATCGTCGCCAGATTAAAAGTTTAGGTTTTTCATACGATTGGGATCGAGAAGTTAATACAACTAATCCTAATTATTATAAATGGACACAATGGATCTTTATTAAACTTTTTGAAAAAGGTTTAGCTTTCATGGATGAAGTATCTGTGAACTGGTGTGAGGAGTTAGGGACGGTATTAGCAAATGAAGAAGTGATTGACGGGAAAAGTGAACGAGGTGGCTATCCTGTAATAAGAAAACCAATGAAACAATGGGTTTTAAAGATAACAGAATATGCTGACCGATTACTTGAAGATTTAGAGGACCTGGATTGGCCTGATAGTTTAAAAGAAATTCAAAGAAATTGGATTGGCCGTTCTGAAGGGGCACAAGTGAAATTTAAAGTTGCTGGCACAGTCAAAAGCTTTGAAGTTTTCACGACTCGTCCAGATACATTATTTGGTGCGACACACTGTGTATTAGCGCCAGAGCATACATTAGTAAAAAAAATCACAACTAATACACAATATGAAGCGGTAGAAGCATACCTAACAAAAGTAGCATTAAAATCTGACTTAGAGCGTACAGACTTAGCAAAAGAAAAAACAGGAGTCTTCACAGGTGCGTATGCAATAAATCCAATCAACGGTAAAGAGGTGCCAATTTGGATTGCTGACTATGTATTATCAACATATGGTACAGGTGCAATTATGGCCGTTCCTGCACATGATGAGCGTGACTACGAGTTCGCTAAAGAGTTTGATTTAGATATCACCCCCGTACTTGAAGGTGGCGACATCGAAAAAGAAGCGTTCACTGGTAACGGTGCACATATAAACTCAGACTTCTTAAATGGCTTAAATCAAGAAGAAGGTATTGCAAAAGTAATCGATTGGCTTAAAGTAAACGGATGCGGTGAAAAGAAAATTACGTATCGTCTACGTGACTGGTTATTCTCTCGCCAACGTTACTGGGGTGAACCTATACCGATTATTCATTGGGAAGATGGTACAAAGACGGCTGTTTCAGAGTCTCAGTTACCACTAATGTTACCTGAGACGAATAATATTTATCCTTCTGGCACGGGTGAATCCCCGCTAGCTACTATGAAAGAATGGGTGAATGTGGTAGATCCTGTTACAGGGATGAAAGGTAGAAGAGAAACCAATACAATGCCACAATGGGCAGGTTCTTGCTGGTATTACTTAAGATATATAGATCCTAATAATCAACATGCAATTGCAGATCCCGAGTTATTAAAAGAGTGGCTACCTGTAGATACATATATAGGTGGTGTTGAACATGCAGTTCTTCACTTACTGTATGCACGTTTTTGGCATAAAGTATTATATGATATCGGTGTAGTATCAACAAAAGAGCCATTCCAAAAACTTTATAATCAAGGGATGATTCTAGGCTCTAACAATATGAAAATGAGTAAATCAAAAGGGAATGTAGTAAATCCAGATGATATTGTATTAAGTCATGGGGCAGATAGTTTACGTTTATATGAAATGTTTATGGGACCACTTAATGCTTCAGCACCCTGGACAACGAATGGGCTTGACGGAGCTAAACGTTATTTAAAACGTGTTTGGGATTTAGTCTTCGCTAGTGATGGTCAGATAAATTCAAATATAATTATGACAGAATCTTCCGACGAAATTTTATTTGAGTATCATCAATTAATAAAAAAAGTGACGGTGGATTTTACAGAGTTTAGATTTAATACAGGAATTTCCCACTTAATGACATTCCAAAATACGCTAAGTAAAGAAGAAGTACTTCCTCAGGATATTATTGAGGGCTATATCAAGTTATTATCACCAATTGCGCCGCACCTAGCTGAAGAACTGTGGAGTAAACTAGGTCATGAAGATACAGTTGCTTATGAAAATTGGCCAATATATGATGAAAAATTTTTAGTGAAAAATGTTTCTGAAGTCGTTGTGCAAATTAATGGTAAATTTAAAACTAAAATAAATATGCCGATGAATCTTGATCGGCAACAGGTAGAAGACTTAGTGAGGGAAGAAACAAAAGTTAATAGTGCGCTTGAAAATAAAACGATTATTAAAGTGATTTACATTCAAAATAAATTAATAAACTTCCAATGTGAAAATTGATGTAAAATAGGTTAATTTTATATGGGTTGGATGAATGGACATTCGAAGAGCAACAGTGGCAGATGAAGCGGTATTGTCAAAGTCCATGTAGACAATAATCTGGGAACGTGTTACCCATTTTATTAATACCTGAGCGGATAATAATCAAATCTTTTTTTATAAAACTAAATTTCATTTATCATCAAACCCATGAATTTTGATCTATCTTTATTCAAAATTCATGGGTTGCTTCTATTATAAAATCAACGTTCAAAGACTACTTTTAGTCGAACTATATTCTTCCAAACCCACATTTTAGCGGGATTTTAAGTTTAAAATGTTATTTTCTCTGATGCAAATAACGCTAATCGTATATCCAATGAAGTATCAGGTGCATCGATTGGCTGACCTAAAATTTCTTCGCATTTTTTAATACGATATTTTACCGTATTACGATGGATATATAAATCTTCAGATGTCTTTGTAAGATCACAATGATTCGCCAAATAAATTTCTAAAGTATGTTTTAGTTCTTTCACTTTCGTTGTCTTTGGATAGGCTAATGAACCTAATGTGTACGTGATAAACGGTTTTAATTTATTGGCCGGAATGAGTTGTAATAATTCTTCCACACTTTTAGATTTATAGAGTTCTATATATCCAACTTCATCACTTTCAAACTTATGATCAAAAGCTTCATTCGCTTCGAAATAAGATAGCGGTAACTGTGAGAATTCAGTGACCTCATTACCAATGCCAAATGAAAGTGTGCTATTAAATAATTTTTGATACTCTTTTTGAAGATACTTGCAGTAATCTAAATAATATTGATGTTTAGTTTGTAAAAGTATCGTAAACCGATGATTACCTGGAGACATATATAAACTGATAGACGGATCAATGTCAATCAACTTATGCGTTAGCCATTCAAAAGTCATTTGATAGCGCTCATTCAAATAGATATTATTTTCTACATTTTTCTCTTTATCAATCGCACAAATTATCACTTGGTAGAAGTTTGATGTTTGGATATGATGCTTTTTCAAAAACTCAGGATGTTGCTTGACTGACATAAGATTATCAGGATGTTCAGACATGAGTGTTTCGAAAAATCGGTTCACCTCTTGTTGTTCCGCTTCTTTAATTTTACTGTTTTTATAAATGGCGAGACTGAGTGTATTTACGGCTTGTTCTATGGCAAGCAAACTAAATGGATAAGTAAGCGTATTGACATTTGAAACCATCAGATAATATGGGAAATATTTAAAAGCTGGCACCTCAAATATAATATGTTCTTCTTGGAAAGATGCACGATTATTAGGTGGAATGTGCTTGGAATTTAAAGATCTTTTGAAGTAACTAAGATTTTTTTGAACCTGTTCTGAGTGTTCTTGGAAGTGATGACTCATCGATTTAATTTGATAAAAAGGATTTAAGAGCATTACAGGGACACGGAGGAGCCTACTCATCCGTTCAATCATCATTTCCAGACTTAAACCTCTCATAAGCATTGTATTTAATTCTTGTTGGATATCTAAAGCAAAATATAGTTTTTCAGTTTCTTCATCCAAGATATAGGATGAAATATGATGAGTGATCGATCCAAGATTCCAACTTTCGGGGATTCTGATAATTGGGAATTTTAATTTGTTCGCAAACTCTATCACTTCATCGTCAATTTTTTCTAAAAATCGGGATAATTTAATACCTATGCCAGCAACTTGTATATCATTTAATTCTCGAATGAGATCCATTAATCCGGATTGATCGTGCTGATAATTCATACCCGTTGTAACGATAAATGAATGTGGTGCAGTGAAATTTTGGATATCAGGCGTTTCTGTAATATCGACCATTTCTACTTCTCTTTCTAAATCGCCTTCACCATTTAACAATGTTAAATCAGAAAATTGTTGGACAGACATGATTTCTTTTAATGTTGTCAAAGAATCATCTCCTTTATCTTTGTTAGAAAAAGCTAAAATAAAACTTAAATATGTAAGATGCTACAAGGATAACCTATAAATCTGATTGTATACTATTTTTGAAGGTTATTATACGTATAGTCCTTTATTTCAAAATATCAAAGGAGAATTATGTGACAAATTCGGGGTAATCAACGGAATTCTTCGATTTTTGACAAGAGCGTGACAGCGAGGGAAGCATGCCAAAATTCATTTATTTACAAATACGACTTCGTACGAAGGAAAAGAGGTAGTCGATGGATAATGCTACAAATCTAGTAGATATGTACATATCAGCTGAGGAATATCTAAATTATTTTTGAAATTAACTACTTTAGAAAGAAGTGACAACGATGTGGTATCAACAATATAATCCACTTGGAAACGAAATAGTGAGCGGAATTATAGCCTTTCTTCCTATTCTTTTATTTCTACTAAGCTTAACAATCTTTAAATTAAAAGGGGTTTATGCAGCAGCATTAACTTTAGGTGCTACTATCATCATTTCAGTCGGAGTCTTCGACATGCCGATCGCTAAAGCCTTCGGGGCAATTCTCCTCGGAACAGGCAAAGCACTTTGGCCAATCGGTTATATCGTCATTATGGCTGTATGGTTGTATAAGATTTCTGTACAAACCGGTAAATTTGAAATTGTACGTGGTAGTATAGCGAATATTACAGAGGACCAAAGACTTCAATTATTGCTCATTGGCTTTTGTTTTAATGCCTTCTTGGAAGGAGCGGCAGGATTAGGTGTTCCAATCGCTATTTGTGCAGCATTACTTGTGACTCTTGGTTTTCATCCAATAAAAGCAGCTGGACTTTGCCTCATCGCCAATGCCTCTACAGGTGCATTCGGTACTGTTGGAATTCCGGTTATTACAGGTGCCGAAGTTGGAGGTATGGAAACATTAGATCTTTCAAGAATGACGGCATTGATTTTACCATTGATTTCATTTCTTGTACCATTTCTCCTCATCTTTATTTTAAATGGCCTCAAAGGAATAAAAGAAATATTCCCAGCTATTTTTCTTGTCAGTAGTGTATTTTCAGTGCTTCAACTACTAACGATTGCTACTATAGGGCCTGAGCTTGCGAACATTATTCCATCTTTAATTAGTATGGTGGTGTTAGCCGCATTTTTAAGAAAATGGCAACCTAAAACGATTTATCATGAACCTGGGGTAGAAGTAACAGGTACTTTAAAAAAATATACTATGAAAGAGATTTTGGTAGCGTGGTCACCATTTTATTTGCTTACCGGTGTCATAGCTGTTTGGAGCTTCCCTGCATTTAAAAATTTATTCGTAGATGGTGGTGCACTGGATTTTACAACTATAGCTTTGAAAATTCCTGGACTACATGATGAAATCATTCGTACACCACCAATCGTAACAGAAGCAAATTCTATGCCAGCCATCTTACAATTTAACTTTGTTTCTGCAACAGGAACGGCGATTTTATTGGCAATCATTTTAACCAGTGTGCTTTTTCCTGCGTTAAACATAAAACAAACCGTAAATTTACTAGGTGACACCATTAAAGAACTGTGGTTACCGATTTTTACGATCGTTCTTGTCATGGCTTTCGCAAATCTATCTGATTTTTCTGGACTTAGTACATCTTTAGGACTGGCGCTTGCAAAAACGGGTGACTTCTTTCCATTTGTGAGCCCAGTATTAGGTTGGATTGGTGTCTTTCTCACTGGATCTGTTGTTAATAATAACGCTCTATTTGGTAGCTTGCAGGTAGTAACTGGAACGCAGATTGGGATTTCACCACCCTTACTGATGGCAGCCAATACAGCTGGAGGAAGCGTAGCAAAATTGATTTCACCACAGTCTATTGCTATTGCAGCAGCAGCCGTTAATCAGACCGGGAATGAATCAAAAATCTTTCAATATACATTACGATATAGCTTAGGGTTGCTTCTTCTCGTTTGTATCATGACACTTTGCTTATCATTTTTCCTATAATGATTTGAAAATGAATACACCGCATGGTAAATCAGAGTTTTCTCATTGATTTACTATGTGGTTTTGTTTTTATGTTTGGATAAATTCAGTGCCCTTTAACTGATGTTGCTGATTGGAGTCACTAGAAAAGCTGGAACTTGCTCCGAAAATAATAAATCCGATCGCTTCTCACGCCTGCCTGCTTGAGAAGATCGTCGCAAAAACGTCGAGTTCCGCCGCTAACCAGGAGAAGAACGCCGCTAAAACATCGAATTCCGCCGCTAACCAAGAGAAGAACGCCGCTAAAACATCAAGTTCCGCCGCTAACCAGGAGAAGAACGCCGCTAAAACATCAAGTTCCGCCGCTAACCAAGAGAAGTCCGCCGCTAAAACATCGAATTCCGCCGCTATCCAAGAGAAGACCGCCGCTAGAACATCGAATTCCGCCGCTAACCAGGAGAAGAACGCCGCTAATACATCAAAATGCGCCGCTAACTAAGCCTAGACGTAATCGGAGCCAACAACTTTATTTTTTCATTCTAGACATTTTGCCTTTAAACTAACAAACAACTTAAATTAATTTGTTGATAATGCATAAAAAGACCATCCATTATTGTTCGTTATGTCAATGAATGGTTGTGAGTAAGGTCCTATAATAAAGGTAAGTTAGAGGAAGGAGTGAAAGAGTAATGGATATTCAATCAACTTTTGAATCGTTAGATAAGAAATTCACCAGTTTTGGTGGTTTACAACAAGGTGGAATTACACGTCTATTATATTCTCAAGAATGGAATGATGCTGTTCGTGAGCTGGAAACAACATTCATAGAAGCAGGATTCGAAGCAAGTTTCGACGATATCGGCAACTTAACTGGGCGACTTATTGGAAGTAAATATCCAGAAGAAACGATTTTAACGGGATCACATATTGACACAGTAGTTGAAGGTGGTCATTTAGATGGGCAATTCGGCATCTTATCTGCACTTGTGGCTGTGAGTTATTTAAAAGATAAATATGGTCAACCACTCCGATCATTAGAAGTATTATCGCTTGCGGAAGAAGAAGGTAGTCGATTCCCTTACACATTTTGGGGTAGCAAAAACTTCTTTAACTTAGCTAAAAAATCGGATGTCGACACAATTGAAGATGCTGAAGGTATTAAGTTCGAAGATGCGATGCGCGAATCCGGCTTTGATTACCGAAAAACTACTGACGTTCGTAATGACATCAAAGCATTTGTTGAATTGCATATTGAACAAGGGAAAGTGTTAGAGACAGAAAACAAAACAATCGGTGTGGTCAATGGAATCGTCGGCCAGAAACGGTACACAATCAACTTAAAAGGCGAAGCGAACCATGCTGGGACTACGCCAATGTCATTACGTCGCGATACAGTTGTTGCCTATAGCGAAATTGTCACAGATTTAACGAAACGTGCAAGAGAAGTTGGAGAACCACTTGTGTTAACGTTCGGCCATGTCGTACCTGTTCCAAACACAGTAAATGTAGTTCCTGGAGAGATTTCGTTCTCAGTAGACTGTCGTCATATTGATCAACAACTATTAAATGATTTTGCGACAGAAATCGAAGACAAAATTAAAGCAGTCGCTACCGCAAATAACATGACTTATGACATTCATTTGTGGATGGATGAGACACCAACATTGATGGATGAAAAAATCGTTCAAATAATTGAACAAGCAGCCAAGGATAATGTAGGTGATCAATATAAAGTGATGCCATCTGGTGCAGGACATGACTCACAAATATTTGCACAATATGTTCCAACAGCCATGTTGTTTGTACCTTCTATAGATGGAATTAGCCACAATATAAATGAAGAAACGAAGATAGCTGACCTCGTTAAGGGGATTGAAGTATTGATAGATGTATTGTTTGAACTAGCGTATAAAGAATAAATAATGTGAAGGAGTCAGAAATTATGGGTTACATAAATCTAAATCAAGGATATAGAGAAGGTTTATTAGAAACACGTTCCGTGATTAAAAAAGATAATTACGCGTTAATTACACCAGACGGCTTAGTCAACAATGTTGTACCTGGCTTTAAAGATTGTGACGTAACAATCTTAGGATCCCCACGTTTAGGTGCAAGATTTGTAGATTACTTAATAACAGTAAAAAACCAAGGCGGAAACACAACTGGTTTCGCTGGTGATGGTATTCAATCATTTGTATACGTTGTCTATGGCAATATCAACGCTTATGCGGATGGTAAAAAATACGAACTAACGGAAGGTGGGTACTTATATGTACCTCCACACTTACAGTTGACGTTTGAAAATAATAATAACGGTGAAGATAGCCGCTTATTCCTATATAAAAAACGTTATCAGCCACTTAAAGGGCACCCATTAAAAGGGCATACACCGGAAATTATTTCAGGTAATGTGAACAACATTAAACAAGAAGCCTATGAAGGGATGAAAGAAGTATTAATCCAAGACTTATTACCAAAAGAAATCGGCTATGACATGAACATTCATATTCTTTCATTCAAACCAGGTGCTTCACACGGTTACATTGAAACACATGTTCAAGAACACGGTGCTTACGTATTAAGTGGACGCGGTATGTATAACTTAGACAACGAATGGATGCCAGTTGATAAAGGAGACTATATCTTTATGGGCGCTTATGTGCCGCAAGCAACTTATGCAGTTGGTTTAGATGAACCATTCTCTTACATTTATTCGAAAGATGCGAACAGAGACATTGACCTATAAAGAGAGAGTATCAATAAATATTAGATTATTTAGAATCTGACAAAATATTTTATTCATGTAAGAGAAGGAGCTGACACCATGCGTGTATCGAAGGAAGAACTGTTTAATTTAATGAAACAAAAGTTTATGAAAGCGGGATTAAATGAAGGAGCGGCTCATGATGTTTCTGACGTATTAACATACGCTGATCATAGAGGCATTCACTCCCATGGCGCTGTCCGTGTTGAATACTATTCTGAACGAATTGCAAAAGGTGGTATTACAGCAAATCCAAATTACACATTTGAACAAACAGGACCAGCGTCTGCTGTTTTTGATGGGGATAATGGTCCAGGTCACCAAATCGCAAAACAAGCAATGGAAAAAGCGATTGACATGGCCAAAAAATCGGGTGTTGCTGTTGTTGGTATGAAGCATATCTCGCATAGTGGTGCATTAGGTTACTTTGTTGAAATGGCAGCAGAACAAGATATGGTTGCTTTAAGTATGTGCCAATCAGATCCAATGGCCGTGCCATTCGGAGGAACTGAACCTTATTTTGGTACAAATCCAATTGCATTTAGTGCACCATCTGCTGATGGTCGTATCATTACATTTGATATGGCGACAACGGTCCAAGCATGGGGCAAAATTCTAGACGCAAGAAGTAAAAACGAATCTATTCCAGATACATGGGCGGTCGATGCAACAGGTGCACCGACTACGAATGCAAGAGATGTACATGCACTCCTGCCAATTTCAGGTCCAAAAGGGTATGGCTTGATGATGATGGTGGATATTTTATCTGGTAGTCTTCTTGGAGTCCCACATGGTGTACATGTTTCTTCCATGTATCAAGACTTAACAAAAGGACGCGATTTAGGTCAACTTCATATCGTGATTAATCCTGCGTATTTCACAGATTTAGATGCTTTCAAACGACAAATTTCAACGATGCTTGATGAATTAAAAGTGCAGAAAGCGGCAGAGGGATATGGAGAAATTTATTATCCAGGTGAACGCGGTAAGTTAAGAAGTAAGGAATATGATAAGGAAGGTATTGAAATCGTAGACGACATTTACAACTATCTTGTGTCAGACGATGTACATTTCGATCGTTATCACGGAAAAAATAGATTTGCAGAATAATAAAATGGAGGAACATCATGTTATATACAATTATAAAAGAAAACACTTATAAGGACTCCATCGTGTTAATGCTTTTATCAAACAAGTTATCTGCAATTGATGGTGTGAACAAAGTATCAATCATGATGGGAACACCGGCAAACAAAGACATTTTTAAATCGTCTGGCTTAGGCACGGATGAATTAGAAAAAGCCAAGCCAAATGATATCGTTATCGTTGTAGATACTGATCAGGAAGAAAAAGTAGACGAAGTGAAAGAAGAGGTAGAGATCGCATTAAAAGGTGAGTCTGATTCTCAAGACGCGTCTAAAGGCCAAGAAGCACATAATTGGAAACGTGCATTGGAGCTTGCGAACAATCCGAACTTAGCATTAATTTCAATTCCTGGTCAATATGCAGCAATGGAAGCGGAAAACGCACTGAACGAAGGTTTACACGTTTTCATGTTTAGTGACAATGTTGCTAAAGAAGACGAAGCGAAATTAAAACAAAAAGCGCATGAAAAAGGATTATTAGTGATGGGTCCAGACTGTGGTACTGCACTCATTCACGGCGTACCTCTTGCCTTTACAAATAACGTAAACGAGGGCGATATTGGTATTGTTGGCGCATCAGGTACAGGTATTCAAGAAGTGACAACAATCATTGATCGCTATGGTAAAGGTGTAACGAACGCTCTTGGTACAGGTGGACGTGATTTATCGACGGAAGTTGGTGCCATCACCATGTTAGATAGCATCAAAGCATTAAACCAAGATCCGAAAGTAAAAGTGATTACTGTGATCTCCAAACCACCTGCAGAGGAAGTAAAGCGCAAAGTATTAAACTTATTAAGAAATATTGATAAACCAGTTGTTACATTATTTTTAGGTGACAAACCTTCCTATCAAGAAGAGAACATCTATCATGCTTATACCCTAGAAGAAGCTGCAGTTGTAGCTGTCCAATTATCCAATGGGGACCAACCTAATTTCAAACCGACAACAGCTGAAAATGTAAACGTTTTATTAAAAGAATCACAAGTTGGTATAAAAGGTTATTATTCAGGCGGTACATTAGCAACTGAAGCAGCCATGCTAGTGAGAGATGCTTTCAAAGATACAATAACGGAAGAAAAGAACGATCGTTATATTTTAAAAACAAAAAATCATGAAATCATTGACTTAGGTGATGATGAGTATACAAAAGGTAAACCACACCCGATGATTGATCCTGAAAATCGTATCGCAGTGCTTGAAAAATCTGTCAACGACCCTGAAACAGCCGTAATCATGATTGATAACGTCATCGGTAACGGTGGTCATGCAGATATGGCAGGTGAACTAGCACCAACAATCAAACGTTTATTGGACAATGCACATCAAAATGGTCGTCAACTTGCAGTGCTTGCAACGGTTGTTGGTACTGCACAAGACATCCAAGGTTACGATAAACAAATTGACACTTTAAAAGAGAGCGGAGCCATTATCTGCAAGACAAATGACCAAATGGTTCGTACGGCTATCCAACTTGTAGGCGGTAAAGTGGAACTACCAAGTGTTGATGTACAAAAATTTGACTATACACCAGAAAACTTAGCGGTAGATGAGAAAATTATGTCCTTCATCAATATGAAACCAAGTGTTATTAATATTGGTCTAAAAAGCTTTACAGAAGCTGTTCAAAACAGTGGCTCTGAGTGTGTCCAATTTAACTGGCGTCCAATTGCTGGTGGTGATGAGAAGTTAATGAAAGTACTTCAATTCTTAAACTATTATGAAGGAGGTACAATCTAATGGGTTACAGAACAATAAATGAAGCGAATGAAGCCGTTATCCAGAAAATCATAGTAGCAGCACCTTTCTTAACGGATGTTGTACCTGCTAAGTCTGTGATTCCTGAATTAGAAGATTACGTGTTATTACACGCTGGACCTCCAATTAAATACGAAAACATGACAAATCCTATGCAAGGTTCATGTGTTGGAGCAATCTTGTTTGAAGGATGGGCAGAAGACGAAAAGGGTGCACGTGACTTACTTGAAAACGATAAAATCAAATTCATTCCCTGTCACCATGTAAATGCAGTTGGGCCAATGGGTGGTATCACTTCACCTAACATGCCAGTACTTGTCGTTGTTAACAAAGAAAGTGGGAACGAAGCGTACTGTCAAATGAACGAAGGGATTGGAGCCGTATTACGCTTTGGCGCCTACAATGAGCAAGTAATCAACCGTTTACATTGGATGAAAGATGTATTAGGTCCCGTATTAAGTAAAGCGTTAAAAACATTTGACGAAGGCTTGAATGTTAACGTATTGATTGCTAAAGCTATTGCAATGGGTGATGAATTCCACCAACGTAATATTGCAGCGTCACTTGCATTTTTAAAAGAACTATCTCCAGTCATTTCAGCATTAGAAGACGTTGACAAGGAACAATGTACAGAAGTAATCCAATTTTTAGCAGACACAGACCAATTTTTCTTAAATATTGCAATGGCGACTGGTAAAGCGATCATGGATGCAGCACGTACAATTGAACACGGTACGGTTGTTACGGCTATGTGCCGAAACGGTGAAAACTTTGGTATCCGTATTGCGGGGATGGGAGACGAATGGTTTACGGCTCCTGTTAATACGCCGCAAGGATTATACTTTACTGGTTATTCTGCAGAAGATGCAAACACAGATATTGGCGATTCAGCCATTACAGAAACAATCGGTGTTGGCGGAATGGCGATGATTGCAGCACCTGCAGTTACCCGCTTCGTTGGTACAGGAGGATTTAATGATGCGCTTGAAATAAGTAATCAAATGACTGAAATTTGTATCGGCGAAAACCCGAACTATGTCATTCCAACTTGGGACTTCAAAGGCGCATGTTTAGGGATCGATGCACGGAAAGTTGTTGAAACAGGAATTACACCAGTCATCAATACAGGGATTGCCCATAAAATTGCGGGTTATGGTCAAATTGGTGCTGGTACAGTCCATCCGCCAATCGAATGTTTTGAGAAGGCAATCACGGCATATGCTGAAAAGCTAGGTTTTAAAGGATGATATTACAAGCAAGTGCGGTTGGTCCAATCGCACTTGAATTATTGAATGAAGGAAACACCTTTACCGTGCACAGTATTTTTGAAAAAGGTTTGAATATGGTTGATAGAAATGGTGAATTGATATTCGCTGGTACCGACGAAAATGGGACATTTCCGTTCGGGATCTTGCTTGATCGTCAAACTAAACAAACGATAAAGACTCATATTAGAGTAGGCGATACATTAACATTTCATAATAATCGTCTATTTCATAACAGTTTTGAAATGGTGTTTAATGTAAAAATACTACCGTTATATATGGATTTTGAACATGCAAATATAAATAGATTAAAAGAAAATTTCAAATACATTTCATTTGCATCATATGAATCAACAGATTTTGAACGAGCACGTGTGTTGGCCTTAATCAATAGATTACATGATCCAACCCAAAATCTTGAAAAGACATTCCGTTATTTTATTGGACGTGGACAAGGTTTAACACCAACTGGTGACGATATACTTGTCGGCATATTATACGGGCATTTTCTAAATAATTTTATCGAACATAAACATCTTGAAACTTTAAAAGCTTTAATCAAGGAACCTTTAACGACCATTGTCAGTAAGCGCTTTTTAACTTGTGCTTTAGATGGTGTATTTAGTTCGAAGATTACAGCATTACAGCATGATCCATCCTTAGAAAGCATGAAAAGTCTAATAGAAGTTGGCTCTTCATCTGGGATGGATACGTTATATGGCATTTATATGTCGGTAACTAAGGAGTGAAAGAAATGGGGAAAAGCGTAGTTATTGCATTGGGCGGCAACGCAATTTTACAGCCAAAGCAAGAAGCAACTTATGATAATCAATTCAAAAATGTAGTGTCTGCTACACGCCATATGATTGAAATGAAACAAGCGGGGCATAAAATCGTCATTACACACGGCAATGGTCCGCAAGTGGGAAATATTATTGCTCAAAACGAAGCGGCTAAAAATGTAGTCGAACCACTACCAATCCATGTTTGTAACGCAGAATCACAGGGGTTCATTGGTTATATGATGGAAACAGCTTTAAAAAACCATATTAATGAACGAGGCATTACTTCAAATGTGGTGACATTGTTAACAATGGTTGAAGTCGATAAAGAGGATCAAGCATTTGAAAATCCGACTAAACCAATCGGTGTATTTTTTTCAGAAGAAGAAGCGAAACGTTTAGAAACACAAGGCTATACAATGTTAGAAGATGCAGGGCGTGGATACAGACGAGTTGTACCTTCACCAGAACCACAAGTGATTCATGGTATAGACGAAATTAAACGTTTAATCGATGATACGATTGTTATTTCATCCGGTGGTGGTGGTATCCCTGTATATCGTGAAGATACTGGTCAATTACAGGGTATTGAAGCGGTGATTGATAAAGACCGTTCAGGATTAAAGCTTGCCCAACAGGTAAATGCGGAAGTTTTCATGATGTTAACAGATGTACCAAATGTCTATATCAATTTCGGGAAAGAAAATGAGCAGAAATTAAGCCAAATTACAATAGAAGAAGCTGAACAATACGTTGCAGAAGGACAATTTCCACCAGGTAGTATGCTACCAAAAATGCAAGCAGCTATTGAATTTGCAAAATCAGGGAAAGAGGCAATTATTTGTTCATTGGATCAAGCAGTAGCTGCATTAGAAGGAAAAGCAGGTACACGCATAACACAATAAGCTTATTTATAAGTATGATTCAAGGACCGTCTTTGAGTAAGTTCAATGCTTACAAAAGTTCTTGTTAGCTGCAGAACAAAGAGAATAACTGGACAACACCTTAAAAAGCGCAAGAAATCAATTTTAGAAACGTTGATTTCTTGCGCTTATTTGATATTTATTATTCTTTAGTTTTATCTTCTTAACTAAAGTCGTACTAATAGAGAAAATTTTAAGCAATAAAGGTTCATTTGAGTCAAATGCAGCGTGTGAAGAGTTACTATTCCGTGTTCACTTTTTTGTAGGAGGACTAGCTTCTTTATACCAGGACTGGTTCGCAGGGAAATTTGAATGCACTTTAGAAGAACTAACCGAATCCGTTAGCCGTATGATGATACAAGGGTTTCAATCGTATACTTTTAAATAAAACGACCTTCCTGTTTGGTTTATAGTGCAAGAAAAGAAGTTAGGGTGTCATTGAAACAACAAATCGAGGGCTACCTTTATATAAAAGGATAGTTAGTTTTATTAAGATGGTAAGAGGCGAAGAAATTCGTCTCTTTTTCATTGTACACTCGGCATACGTAGGAATTATAGGGTGGAAGGTTCAGAAGCGGGAAGACAGTGGTAGTGGTTAGCCGATAGCAATGGGCCTGTGGTGATGCGGAATCAGAAGGCAAAGACATGCCTGAGGAACACAAATCTCATAGAAGCTTGGGATGACGGGTGAGTGTCCACTATCAACACGAAAAATGATCTTAGCGTGAATGCAAAGCTCGCTGTCTTTTTTAAAATTTTTTAAGAAAAATGCTAATTTCTCGGGGTTCGAACAAATGTTCCTATCAAGGTGAATTCTAGCTAAATAGGGAAGTCAGTAAGTTAGAGTGCTGTTTAACTTGTGTCCAACAATCGGACCATTTAATAAAGTATAATAAAGTAATACATTAAACATAGGAGTAATATGAAATAATACATGACAAATTGATTGGAGGAGTAAAAATGCAAGGCTTTAAACGCTACTGCTCGTTTGTAATTCTTATCTTGTTGTTAACAGGGTGTGCGGGTGTGGAAAAAGATAAAACGTCCTCAAATGCGAAAATAACCATTGAACCATATAACATGAGTGAAAAAGAAAGTCTGCTTATTAGCAAATCGGGAGTAGGGCATATTGAATTTTTTAAACTAAATGGCACTTTAGCTGAAGATGATGATTTGCAAATCTCAGTGGAAGTATTTGAAAAAGGTAAGTTTAAAGAAGAATTGCTAAAAACCTGGGATAACCCCGAAAAAAATTATAAAGATATTCTCATTTCGTTTGGAATAAGTGACTTTAACGATGAAGTTCGTCCCTTAAAATTGATATCTGGCATACCTTCTGGGCTTGTTACAACGAATTATTCAAATAACATGACGACTTCTTCTTTCAGTAATTTAGTAAGCGAAAAGGTTACTTTAAAGAAAAACAAACCTGTTTATTTAGCGGCATGGCTAGGCACTACAAAAAATGAGCTGCGTTCTGTAGGAAGCGAAAATGGCGAATTACCTACCGGCATTGCAGAAGTTGAGCTCGCATTTTTATACAGAGTTTTATGGACTGATAAGGAAAAGAATTAACATTAGCAGTAATCGGGCCATTTGATGGAGTAAGACTTCCAAAAATAATGAATATATATGTTATTATTTTTAGAGATTGTGAAGAAGATAAACGGTACAGAAATGGGGGTTTTTTCGAATGGATATGTTGCAACAAGTAATAGATAAATTTAAGTTGAATGTGTTAGCAGTCGAGAACGTTCCTCAGTCTTTTAGTTCGACTGTATATAAAATCAAGCTAATTGATCATCGTACGGTATATATATAAATTCCTTATTCCCAAGCAAAACTTGAACGTGAGTATACTGTACTTAAACGATTACGCAATGAGCTACCTGTACCAGAAATGTTAGACTTTTGGGAAGGTAATGAGGATGTCACTGGTGCTTTATTATTATCCGCAATTAACGGTGTGCCGATTACAGAGAAAGTGGATACAGCTTTAGCTTATGATATCGGAGTACACCACGGAATTCTGCATGCAATCGTTCCAAATGAGCAGGATTTCAAAAGTTCCGTTCCCAATGTATATGGTCAATGGTCTGAGTTTATTAAGCGACAATTTTATTCCTTTGCAGAAGATGTAAAAGAAGTGATTGATCCTCGTTTATACGAACAATCATTGAAGCATTTTGACCGTCAACTGAAATTACTTCCATCTCCAGACGGACCTAGTTTTATACATATGGATTTTCGACCAGGTAATATTTTAGTTCATGAAAATCAAGTAGCCGGCATCATTGATTTTGAAAGTGTCCGAATTGGCGCAACCGAAATGGACTTTACAAAAATTAATCGTGATATTTTCATGAAATATCCTGGGACAAGGGATGCGTATCAAAAAGGCTATGAGTCCATTCGTCCACTTATTGATTTACAAGAAGTTTTACCGTTTTATCGCTTTATCGATGCGTTTAATTCAATTGGTTGGTGTAAAAGAAGAGGTATCGAAAAGCATCAAACTTTTTTACAGGAGAATTTAGCATATTTAAACGTTTTTTTTACGAACGAGGGATAGTTGAAAGAGAATTATCAAACGTCAATAACTGAGGATCCATGTATTATTGTTGAATAAAACTAGATTTTCAAACCACTATTATTGTTTTATTGTTATATTTTTTAGTATAGTGAAGTACCTTATACGATAATTAAATAACTTTATTGTCTTTTTACATTTTCTTTATCAGTAGGATCTGTTTTAATTTGAACTATACCTTATAAACTTAATCAACTTATAAAATGGTTCCAGTATTGTTCTGGAGCCACTTTATTTAGGATCGCTTGCTTGCTAACAGGGATTTGAAAGAAGTAGAAGAAGTTTTTTTCATGTAAGGGTAATTAGTTGAATGATTTCTTAAGTCGATTCTCTTACATAATAATGCTAAGAGTAAAAAACTAAGAGGTGATTAAATGGGGACTTGGGGAAAAGGGATATTTGATGATGATACTACTTGTGATGTGAGAGATGATTTTATTGATTATTTGGAAGAAGGAAAAACCGTTGAGGAAGCAACTCAAATAATCTTAGAAGAATATTCGGATGAATTTAGTATTGAAGATGACCTGGAAGTAATGTCTTTAGTATATATCGGTTTAGCAGCAATACAACTAGATAGAAAATGTCTTCAAGAACAAGTATGTAACAATGCTATTGGTTTAATCGAACGTGGTGCAGATCTTGAACTTTGGGAAGAAGCAGATCAAAAAGGTTATGAAGAACGGAAAAGAGTATTGAGTGAGTTTAAACAAAAACTACTTAATTATAAGTTGTCAATAGACGGTCTTTTTTTATGCCTTTAAGTGTCGCAACTCAAGAGTTGTGGATTGGATCCTTCTTCAACGAACGGAGCAGGATAGTTGAAGAAGAATCGGGAAAGATACTTATAAAGAAAAGGTAGGTGGGTTTTATTGAAGAAAAAACTCTACGTCCTTTTTTGTATCCTATTTCTCGTAAATATTACTGTTGTTTTTGCGAAGCAAGAAGTACCTAACCAAGATTTTATTAATAAGTATTTTTTTGATGTTAATTTAATTAATTCAGCTAGCCAAATGACTGAAACAAAGAAGAATATCAATCAACCTTTTTTGGAACAATTGATGAAACATTCATTAGAGCATAATGATGTCCATAACATTAAAGTTGAAAATAATTCTGGACTTCAGCGTGTTTTCAGTATCAATGATGGTTTTCAAGAACGTGTACTCAGAAAAGTGGTTTACTGGCTTAATAACTCTGTCCGAGTGAATGGAACAATCGAGGTATCTTTAGATAATCCATCCAATAAATTGACGTTAAAAATGGCAAATGATGAAGAGATCACCATTGAACCCGCTTATATATGTGTAGTTGACAATAAACGCAAAACCTGCACGGCTAAAGAAGGGGAATTAATCGTTTCGGGAAACGGAAAAAAAGTGCGATCAAAGTCACAATCTCTTTATGATTGGCTCATGGTTGGCTGGAGAAAAGAATTGGACGAAGCTACTAAAGAAGAGTTACTTGAAGAAGCACTGTTTACACGTTATTTATATCATTTGGGCCCATCTTATTCGGAATTTTTTATGTGTCCAAAAATCAAAATTGAACCCATTAATGGAGATCCTAGGAGACATCTCATTTTTGCCAGTGCTTTAAACTATTCAGGACACCACGGAGGAGATTATGATAAACTTACTTTTTCTGTAAGGGACTCTAACCTAACAGGGTTACAAGTGACAAACGTAAATATAAAGAAACATATTTCGCAAGAAGAAAGCGAAAAACAATGCCGAACGTTTGATTAAATATAGTTCTTACGAAAAGGGGTGTTTCTTTCTGCGAAGGGAGCACGTTTTTTTATTTGAGTTAACAAAGTGATAATAAGTTTGTGAAAAATTGTACTTAAACGAACGGGGTGCTTTAGTTAATTATTCGATTTATGAAAAATCAAACAAAAAACAGAGTTGATTCTACACATTTTGTAGATTAACTCTGTTTTTATGTTATATCATCAATATTTTTTTAGAAAACAGCCTAAAAGAAATATGGCTATCAGGTGTCGAATGGAAAAATTCAGGGAATACATTTGTTATAATTATTGAAATGGAGGCCCATGCTCACTTTTTTTATGAGATGGAAAAGGGGATTTAAAATATTTTATTTTGAACTTGAAGCCTAGTTCAACCGTTTTACTGTAACCGATGTAGTATAGATATTAAACGCCTCCGTTCAGTTAAGACATTCTATCCAACTTGTTAAAGACTATTGATAAAGAGATACATGGCTATTTCGAATCATACCGTGTTATGAAACAACAAGATGAACAATAAAAATGTTTAAAGGAGAGAAAATAAAAAATGAGTGTAGAAATTTATAACGGAGAACGTTCTGAAGAAAGTGTTCAATTTGAAAAATTGTTAACTTCCGAAAGTAATAAAAACAGTTTTTCTTGTATTGAAAACACCAAACAGTTTGTTAATCAAATGGGAACTGAAAATAGAAAACCTTATGTTATTGGGGATGATGTTCAATTTTTAAGTGATGTTAAGGAGCGGGCATTCGAGGACATGCAAGTTTTCACACTAAATGACCAAGAGTCCCTACAGCAAAAAGTTATTTTATATATACATGGTGGTGCTTGGACGAATCAACCTTTAAATTTTCACTGGTGGTTCTTAGATAAAATGGCACAATCTTTGAATGCGAAAATAATTGTTCCCATTTATCCTAAAGTACCTCATTTTAACTACAAAGATACCTATCCAAAAATCCTAAACCTTTATAAAGAAGTTCTTGAAACTGTTGAAAGATACGATCAATTGACCATTATGGGAGATTCTGCAGGCGGAAATATATCACTTGGTCTGGCTCATCTTTTAAAAATGAACCATTTACCTCAACCGAAAGATATTATTTTATTGTCTGCATGTGTTGATATGAGTTTTGAAAATCCTCATATACCTGAATATGAAGAAAAGGACCCGATGTTAGCTAGTGAAGGAATGGAAGTCATTACAAAGATTTGGGCAGCTGATAAAGATTTAAAAGACTCATTAATTAGTCCAATTTACGGTGATTTTAAAGGACTTGGGAAGATTACTCATTTTATTGGAACACACGAATGTTTATATCCAGATGCAATAAGACTGGATGAAAAACTAACAGAACAAGAAATTGAAATCAATACCTTTGTTTATCCTAAAATGAATCATGTGTTTGTTGTTATGCCAATCCCTGAAGCTCTAGATGCTCAACAGAAAATTATTGAAATAATTTGTTCGTTGAAGGAAATGGAGAGTTAACTGTACATGAAGCGGCCATCAGGGGGAAGAGATTCTAAAAATTGCTATGACCATAAAGGCGTGTCACAAAGTTCGTGACACGCCTTTTTTCCATATTATCCAATAGTGTAAGGTAGTAAAGATAATTAATACGCCTTTGATTTTTTGTCATTAAGCACGCTTTGAGTCCTTTGATTGATTAAGTTTAGGACTGTAATATACTTTTGAAAATCTTCAGCTGTAAATTGCTCGAGGTTCTTCAAATGACTCCGATATTCCTCTAAATCTAGATTTTTATGATATTCATAAACTATTTTGCCTTTTGGTGTTAATTCAATATGGAATTCTCGATAATTGTCCAGATTTCTATATTTAATTACTAGACCCTTTTTAATTAGTTTATCAACCATTTGAGAAACAGCACTTTTTGTGCAATTTTTAATTTCTGCAATTTCAGAAGTAGTGGTTTTTATTTGATCTCCAATTAAGTTGAGTGTATGAACTTCTATCATATACAATTCATCTTCTGTCCCATATTTTCTTGGAATATTTTCGTAGGAACTAATCAGTCTAGATGTCTCGTAAATCGTTTCCATTAGCTCATAAAAAATCTTCTCTTTATCCACAAAGCATCTCCTCCCCATAATTGGTAGCCAATTTAATTTAATTTTAACATATAGAAAATCTATATTTAACTTTCGTTTTGAATCCAATTAATTTTGTAAATATTCTGAAATTTAGGTTGACGATTTTACAGTTAAGGTGTTAAACTGAGAAAAATTTAATCTAAACGTGTCGAAAATTGCGATAAAGTAGAAAGTTGAATGCGACAAGAGGTGGGGAGAAGCATTGAAATATAATTTTGATGAAGTAGTTAATCGCAGAAATACTTATTCCTTAAAGTGGGATGGTGAAGATTTAATTAAAACAATTGGTTATACAGAAAGGTATGACTATGAGACCATTCCGCTATTTACTGCAGATATGGATTTACCCGTACCGCAACCATTGATAGATGCACTACATAAAACAGTTGATCATCGTATTTTTGGATATTCTGTTTTTCCAGATGAGTACTTTGAATCAATTCAGCATTGGTTTAAAAAGAGACATGACTGGACCATCAAAAGAGAAGAGATTGTATATAGCCCTGGAACTGTACACGCCTTGGATATAGCTATAAAAGCATTAACTAAACATGGTGAAGGTATCATTATTCAACGTCCTGTTTATCCGCCGTTCACAGCTGCGATAGAAGGAAATGGAAGAGTTGTTCGAAATAATGCATTGAAATGTGATGCTGAAGGGTATTACACAATTGATTTTGAGGATTTTGAAGCAAAAGCAAAAGAAGAAAATACTACAATGTTCATTCTCTGCAGTCCACACAATCCGACTGGTAGAGTTTTAACTTATGAGGAATTAAAAACGCTTTCAGATATCTGTGAGAATAATAATGTAATTATTGTAGCTGATGAAATTCATGGGGATCTCATTAGAAAAAAACAAAAATTTATACCCATCGCAAAAATTGCAAACAGCTCGGATCATATCATCACATGTACAGCCATTAATAAAACCTTTAATGTTGCGGGTCTGCACTGTACAAATGTTATTATTTCAAACACTGAGATTAGGAAAATCTTTAGCGACACAATGGGAATGCAGTTACCATCACCGTTTACAATTGCAGCCCTTATAGCTGTCTATAACGAAGGAGAAGAATGGTTAGCGCAAATAACAGAATATATTGACGACACAATCGAGTATGTGAAAAATTTCATAGGTAAAAAAATGCCTACAGTCAAAGTTAGGATCCCTGAAGGAACATATGTGCTATGGATGGACTTTAGTGGATATGGCCTTTCAGCTCAAGAGATTCATGATCGTATCTATAACAAAGCCAATGTCATACTTGAAGATGGACACTTGTTTGGAAATGAAGGTAAAGACTTTCAAAGAATCTGTATCCCTTCACCAAGACCACTTATAAAAGAAGCACTTGAAAGAATCGCTTTAGAATTCCAAGATATCGAATCCAATAATCAATCAGAAAGGGAGTATATAAAATGAAAACGATCGAATTTAAGCTTAATGCGTTAAAAGCTGCAAAAGAAATAGAAGACTATGTAATTGAGATAAGAAGAGATCTTCATAGACACCCTGAGATTGGATTACAGGAAGTACGGACAATGAGAATAGTTACAGATGAGTTAACTAAATGGGGCATTCATTACGAAATTGTCCAAGATGGTGGAATTATTGGTTATATTCAAGGGAAACAAACGGGAAAAACTTTAATTCTTAGGGCAGATTTAGATGCACTGCCGATGAAGGAAGAGGAAAATAATTTAAAAAAGAAAAAAGTAGTATTTTCAGCGTATGATCAAGCTGCTCATACTTGTGGGCATGATGGACATACAGCGATGCTTTTGGGTGTCGCGAAAATCTTGGCTCAACACCAAGACAAAATTAAAGGAAGAGTGTTATTAGCTTTTGAACAAGGCGAAGAAATGGGTGGTGGGATTTATAATCTCTGTAAACGATTACACGAAATCGGAGGAGATGGAATTTGGGGTATCCATTTAAAAAATGATCTTCCGACTGGGAAAATATCTGTTGATCCAGGTCCAAGAATGGCTGCTTCTTTTGTTTTTGATGTCTTAATAAAAGGAAAAAGTGGACATGGTTCAAGACCAGATTTGTCAGTTGCTCCATTAGACTGTTTTACCGATTTTTATAACAATTTAAGAGCAATGAGGTTAAATACTTTAGACCCTTTTAAAACAATTACCTATTCAATTGGAACGATTAATTCAGGTTCCGCAGCAAATATAATTCCAGAAAGCTTACAGTTCTCAGGAACAGCTAGATATTTAGATTTTAACCAAGGAACCCATGTAGCAAAAGAATTTAAGAGAATCCTTGAAAAAGTCTGTGACCTCCATAATTGCACCTATGAATTTATTATTGAACCTAAAGAATCGGATTTAATTGTCTACAATCAAAAAGATTGTGCACAAATTGCGATCAATGCGGTGAAAAATGCAATTGGTACAGATGCATTACAGTCAATCCCTGCTTGGATGGCATCAGAATCATTTGCGTTTTATGAAAAATACTTCCCAGGTGTGTTTGCATTCGTAGGAATACAAAACCTCGAAGAAGGGATTGGGGCCGAACACCATAATGTTTACTTTGACTTAGATGAAGATGCTTTAAAAATAGGAGTGGCGGCTACTGTACAATACACAATTGATTTTCTAGATAATGAAAAACAAGTTCATTTTACTCCTGATAAAAGAGATATAAATAGTCTATTTATTGATAACGGGTTTCAGCGATTAATTAATAAATAAAAAGGAGATAAAAAAATGACAAAAAAAAGGCTCTGCTATTTGCTCTCGTTCATTGCATATTTCGGAATGCCATTAGGAGTTCCTTTTATCAAAAGTGCCGAACCATATGTCCTAGGTCTTCCATTTTTATTATTTTGGATGGTTTTATGGATCTTTTTAGGAACAGGGTTAATGATTATCGTTCATCGTATAAATCCTAATGCAAAAGAGGAGACGGAATAATATGATAATTTCAGTTGGAATCATTGCAATTTTCTTAGGTATTGCTTTATTTTTAGGCATTATGGCTAGTAGAGGTAAAGATATGAGCCTTGAACAATGGAGTGTTGGAGGCCGTGGATTTGGTTCTATCTTCATCTTCTTATTAATGGCTGGTGAAATTTATACAACTAATGCATTTTTAGGGGTAAGTGGTTGGATGTACGGGAAGGGCGCCGCAGCATTTTTTAATATCGCGATGTTAAACTATGTAATTGCTTACTGGTTGACACCTAAAATATGGGCTTATGGAAAGAAACATAGTCTACTATCACAATCTGATTTTTTTGAAAAGGCATATAATAGTAAAATTCTCGGCACACTTGTAGCTATTGTAGGGTTAGCAGCTTTAATTCCTTATTTAGTCATTCAATTAAAAGGTCTTGGCATTATCGTTTCTGAAGCTTCGTATGGAGCGATTGATCCGAAGTTAACAATTTGGATTGGCACAATTGCTATGATTGCGTATGTCATGGTTTCAGGAATTCATGGCTCGGCTTGGACAGCTGTTATTAAAGATATTCTTATTCTGGGTGTTGTGTTATTCCTTGGTATCTACTTACCTATACATTATTATGGCGGGATTCAACCAATGTGGGAGGCAATTGAAGCTGTTAAACCAGGTTTTTTAACGCTTCCAGACTCAGGTTTTAGTGCCTCATGGTATATTTCAACAATCATGTTAACATCATTAGGGTTTTATATGTGGCCACATACATTTATCGCTACTTTTTCAGCGAAAAGTGGTAATGCCTTAAGAAAAAATGCGATTATGCTTCCTATCTATGCGTTATTTTTATTATTTATTCTATTTACTGGAGCAGCTGCAATTTTACAAATTCCAGAGTTAGAAGGAGGCGCTGTAGATTTAGCATTATTTAAAATCTCCACACAAACATTTAATCCAGTCATCGTAGGCTTTATTGGAGCTGCAGGGTTATTAACTGCAATTGTTCCAGGTTCAATGATTTTAATGTCTGCAGCTACATTATTTGCAAAAAATGTTGTAAAACCAATTCGTCCTCAAATTAGCGAACAACAAATTGCTATCATTGCTCGTTATTCAGTTCCAGTGATCGCACTAATTGCACTGTACTTTACTTTTAGCGGTGGTGGAGCAATTACGTTATTATTTTTAATGGGATATGGTCTAGTTACTCAATTCGTACCAGCAGTTGTAAGTAACTTTATGAAGAAAAATCCATTAACTGTACAAGGTGTGTCTGTTGGGATAATTGTCGGAGTTTCAATTGTAGGTTGGCAAGCAGCTACAGGAGCTCATCTAAGTAAGCTGTTCCCAAGCTGGCCATCTTACATACAAGATATCAACATTGGTTTCCTTGCATTGACTGTTAATATTTTAGTAAGTTTAATTGTTAGTGCGTTTACAAGGAAAGTAACTGTTAAAAATGATGGAATTACAAATGAGAAAACAGTAGAAAACACTCCATAATATCATTTATATTTTCGCAATATTCAGACTTTACGAAAAACGCAAATATCAATTGATTCAAAATTTAGTAGGAGATTTACTAATTTTTCTAGTCAAATTCCTGTTAATTCGTCATCAAATGAAGTCGTTGTGAACGAAATTATTATTCTGACCAATTGTTATGAAGAATATTGTGGCTATTTTAGAATCACAATAGATTCAAGTGAAATGTCATGAAAATAACGATTTTTTCTAAAAAACATGTCAATTTAAACTTATAAATAAGGATGATTATAACAAATATTTGGATGATCATGGCCAAGTCAGATTAATAAAAGATGTACACGTTGAAATTAAGTAATTGATATTGGATGTTTAACAATTTAAATCCAAATTTAATTAAAAAGAATCCGTTTTAATCTAACGTGTAAAATGGATTCTTTTTTATTCAACTATATGGGTGATAAGATTAACAATTTTTATTCAAGAAATCATCGAAGTCTAAAATATTTTGTCATTGAAATAATATTTAGTTATTTACGTCCATTTATATCCGTTTCGTCTCACTATTATTAGTATACTTTTCACTGATACATAACTTCCTATAATTTATATTATGTAAACTAAAATTATTTGGCGTGGAGGAGAGCTTGGATACGTCAACTCCCCATAATATCTGTATATGGACAAGAACTTGCAGACACTCATATAAAATTAAGTGTAGTCTTTTAATAAAAATTCATTAAAATGTTGCTTTAAAATAAAGTTTGTTCAAAAATTCTTCATAAGCCAGCATTTTACGATAAATAAAAAGAATCCATTTTGTAAAAAGATTGATCAAAATGGATTCTTATCCCTCAAATTTAAGATTGGTTTTTATAAAAAAGATCGATTATTTTCTACCAACAGGCTTTGAATCTATAGGTTTTTCTGGTTGCTCTGGCCCTTCAGGTGTTGGCTCTATTGCTACTGGTAAGGATTTCCGTCTTTTAGAACAAAAGCAGTTTTACTTTCCACACCTGTAGCAGATATAGACTTTATACCATATGTGTATACTTTACTATTATTTGCAATAGTATCTACATAAACAGTATTACCTTGTGTGTTATAAACCACGTCTACTATATTTTTAACGTCTTCATATGATCCTTCTTTTGTTCCATCAAATCGGTATATTACATATTTCCTTGGTTGAGTACTATTTTCATCTGTAATAGTAAGCTTCATGCCGAAAGACTCTTTACTCAATTTAACATCAGTTGGACATAAAGGTATTGCAGAGCCTTTCCAATAAATTGTAGGTGTTAAAGCTTTATAATTGTATAGTTGCTGATTTAGATAAGAAGCATATCCAAGAGCGTTATTGTTAATACTTCTTAGAGAAAAATGCATTTGCCCTTGAGCATTTTTATTTGCTCTGTTGGCGATTACTTGGCTGATAAGTTCCGTCTTATTATTCCATGCAGTATCAGAATCATTTCCAACTTTATAATCGGCCATGCCAATATATAAATTAACAGGATGGACTTTTGCGTATGTTTGAACTTCTCTTCCCCACCAATCTAATAAAACAGAGTAATTTGCTGCTTTATGATTTCTGGACCAATAGATTTGAGGCGCAATATAATCGATACTTCCATCTTTAATCCACTGTCTTGTATCAGCATAAAGATCATCGTAGTTACTCATTCCATTCGTGTTACTACCAGTAGAATCTTGCCCTTTGTTTCGCCAAATTCCAAACGGAGATATTCCATATTGAACATGAGGTTTAATTGCCTTAATGCTTGCATAAACCTTTTTTACTAATTGATTAACATTATTTCTGCGCCAGTCTTCAATATTATTGAATGAGCCACCATACTTTTTAAAAGTTTGTTGATCTTGAAAAGTCTCTCCTTTTATTTTATAAGGATAGAAGTAATCATCCATATGTACAGCGTCGATATCATAGTTGCTTACTAATTCTTCTATGGTTGATAATAAGTAATTTTGAACTTCCGGCAAACCAGGATCTAAATAGTATTGTTTACCGTATTTCACTACCCAATTAGAATTTTTACGGGCTACATTATCGGCAGCAAGATTAGACAAAGATTGCGAAGGCATAGTGACCCTATATGGGTTTACCCAAGCATGAAGTTCTAATCCTCGCTTATGTGCTTCGTCCAGCATTATTTGTAATGGATCAAAACCTGGATTGGTCCCTTGTGTCTTGCCTGTTATATACAATGACCATGGAGCAAGCTTTGACGGGTACAGTGCATCATTTAATGGCTTAACTTGAAAAATAACTGTATTAAAGTTATCAGCTTTTAATTTGTCTAATGTACTTTGAACCCATTGAGTATATTGGGTTTTACTCATACCTGCCTTCATATCAATATTAGATACTGTTGCAATCCAGGCTGCCCGCATTTCATTTTGAGGTAGTGAATTAGCTGTAGCCTTTTGATTTGTAAAAACAGGGATAAGTAAAAGTAAAACAAAAAAAGTTACTAAGCACTTTCCAAAAAAATTTTTAAACATAATTAATGAAATCTCTCCTTTTAATTCTCAGCTATTAAAACCTAGCTGTTACTATAACCTAAGTAAATACCATATCAGCCTATTCTATAAAAGTAGGAACTGATTTATCCTTCTAAATTTTGTCGGCAAGACCCCCTATTGGTAATTTCAATTGTTTGCGAAGCTCGTTGGAAAATTTTATTCTGTTTCTTCGCTCACTATATAATACCACAAATCCCCAATTATTCTCCCTTCACCGGTAATCTCCATTTATTTAAATTCTTGACGCCAATTTTATGATAGCGTTGAAAAGCAATCATTTGGTCAATTGTTAAGTTTGTTTGATAAAGTGGACCATACGGTGGAAGGATTGGAAGAAATTCTTCACAAGATAAACATCAGTTTTAACATAAATGTCCAATAAAAAAATCATCTCAAAGGATAAATGAAGAGATGATTTTTATAAAACTTTATTATTTGTTTGTCTTAGGATAACGACATTCAAACATATGTAAATAAAGAGTTCAAACATATTATATATATCAAATATGTTCGAACTCTTTTGTTGTTGCTTTGTAAAAAATATTGATTAAGAAGGTGCTACAAACATTGACTTAATGACAGAAGAAAAACCATCATTTTGAAAAAACATTGATCAAAATGAGAGCTTTTTTAGTACATTTGAATATTATTTTGTAAAAAAGATTGATTATTTCGGAAAGCGAATATTCAACTAACGCCCCCCGTTAGTTGAATAAGAAAAGAAACGCTTATGCCACAATCGCACCCTTTAACTGAATAACACATGAGCTTCTATTAGCTAGTTTTTTAATAAGAGGCTCTACTACTTGGTAGAAGGTGACTGGCAGCCATAAGAGTATGCAAGACATAGAAAACCACTCTTTTCTAGGATAGGCCTACTCATTGAACTGGCGTCAACAGTAAGGAAAGGATGCCCATTTTCATATGCCTTTTTTGCACGAGTAGCTAAAAGTGCTGTATAATAACCTTTTCCTCGGAACAACGGTAGTGTTGAACCTCCCCATAAGCTGGCGAAGGAGGAGTTTTCTTCCAAATACATCCAAGCTGCACTTACAAGCTGACCATCTTCATAAATTCCATAAAGGTATAGGGATTCAGGATTATTCTGTTTATCTCTCCAAAGTCTTTCTCCCAGCTCAGCATGCGGTACATTCCAGATGGCATCTTCTAGAACAATAATGTCTTGAATGCCTTGTTCATCTGTTATTTCCTTTAAATTGAAGTGTCGGTCATTATTAAGCAAGGGGTGCTGTTCATCTAACTTCATGACCATTAGTGCTTCAGGGTCATCTATTGTGAATCCTTCTTGTTCAAGAATATCTTTCAAACTAGCAGGCTTGTCGTAGTTATACACCTTCCACTCAAAATCCTGCTCAAGGTTACTAAAATAGTTTAACTCGTTCTTAATAATTTCTCTTACATCGCCTTCGTTTACATTAGATGAGACAATGAACCCTTTTTCACCAAACTGTGAAATGTGACGCACGATATGTTCTGTTTCCTCTCTTATGTAACCTTTTACTTGAGCCTCTTGTCGAAGTTCTTTGTGGAATAGTGAGATTAATTCATTTTTATCCATGGGCGACCCTCCTATATTTTAAAAATTCTTTTTCTAACGAATCTTATTCCATTAATCAACATATTGATTAGTACCAATTATTTCAAAAGAAGACGTTCGACTCAATCTTTTTTTTCGTAAAGTAAAAAAGACGCTTTTCCTTGTTCCATATTCGCGCCCTTTAATTGAATAACGATTAACCTTCCATTAGCTGGTTTAGTTCAATAAAGAAAAAAGGGCTGTCTATGCAACTCATTTTATTGAATTTTGTTGCATAAATTTCAAGTTCATTTCTCAAAAGTCAGATTTATTTTTGTGTAAAGACTCTGTCGTTTTAATGGATAATGGTTATTTGACAACAGCTGTAATAATAATTTTCTTGCTTGTTCAAAGGTTTTATATTCCTGAAAGAAATGATTATAGTTTGCAATCCGGTCTTCAAGAAATTCATATTGATTATAGTATTCAAAAAAAGACTTATAAAGCATGTCAATTTGTCCTTGTGGAATTTGATTTGTCATATCTTCTAAAACATAACTTAGCGTTCCAGATATGTTCACACAGTAATAACGAAAATCTTCATAGAAATCCACCTCATCCTCATCGGATAATTTCAAAAATTCTGATCGAAAATCTTCACATATTTTATTAATATCACTAGTAGGAAATGGCTTTCTTAATTCGGGTTTAATTTCAGCTAGTTGTTTTAAAATATCATCCATATTTTCACCTCTATAAGTGTGTCATTTATCTATTTTATCAAATTAGTTTATTAGACAAAGCACAAACCTTTCCAAAGCGTCGTTTTGGGAACCTTTCATTAAAGAATTTTATTCAATAATATGGCCCGATTGTTGAACATTTGTTAGCACTATTCAACTAAACTGCCGTTAGTTGAATAACAGTACTCCAATGAAAAAGCATCTGGTAAATGGTGCTCTTTATCTTTTCTTAATGCTTCAACTGATGTAATTTACTAATTTTCAAAATAATGATAGCGCTATGAGACCTATCGAGATTCAGTAACGCGTACCGTTGCCCATCTCGATTACTCTCCCAGCGCATAATAAAAGTCTTTATCCTTTGTTAAGATAAGGTATCAACCAGCTTAGTTTGTTCACACTTATGAATAATTTTCATAAATATTGGACAAATCTACATTAAACGATAATTAGCATTATTTAAACGAATAATCCCCTTTTGAACGATAAATTATGTGAAACATCCGATAATTAGAAAGTTGTGACCAAGGCATTTATATTATGTAAACTAAAATTATTTGGCGTGGAGGAGGGTTTGGATACGTCAATTCCCCATAATATCTGTTGTACATTTACAAGAACTTCAGGTCTTTTGGGATAAGAACTTCGGGTCTTTTCTTGTTGTAAAAGGACCCGACAGCATAGATATTTTTTAACAAAATAAACCAGGTACTCAATAATTTTGAGCCTGGTCTATTTTTTTATTCATGTCTTATATACCAGTTTACTTCTTTTTGTTTGCATGCCTTTTCGCAAATGTAGAAGGGGAAAATGAAACTTTGTATTTCCCTTCAAGTTCCTTCCTTACTTTTTCCGTTAGCTTTAATCCTTGTTGATTATGTATTTCTTCAAGTTCAATCCCATTAGGAACTATTCCATCATTAGTCCAATCAATCCACTCACCATATTTTAATATCCATTTTGTTAATTCCGATTGTAGTTCGATGGAAATTGGAACATATGATATTTCAAAGTTACTGAGGCATTTATTACACCATATAGCATCAGCTCCGATATCTGCTTCTACTCTTAAATCATATGTTTCATCACATATACATTGTTCAATCATTGCTTTTTATCTCCTCTTATCTTTTCTCTACTATTTTTTGAGTAAAGAGATGATTTCTTTGTTTTGTTCAATTTGGATTTTAATATTTACTCAAATGATCTGAACCCATCTTAATAGTAACACTACTAACAATATAGGTATTAACGGAAACAACAATCCAACCATATCTACCGTATCTCCAGAAAAATTCATGCAACCCCTTCTCTATAACATAATTTTACCATATATAGAATTCGGTTTAACAATTAAACAATATGGCCCTTTTCATGAAGAAAGATGCTTTCCTCATTACAAAAAGCGCCCGGTTGTTTAAGATCGTTTTCAACTAAAGCCCCTGTAATTGAAGTATAGGACGATTAAATAATGCAGGTTTAAAGCGTCAAATTTACTGATTATTATTCAGCTAACACACTCTGAATAATATTGAAAAGCACTATAGTAGACATGTTTCTATATTTGCATAAAAAGCTGCATAGACAATATTCAAAGGAAAATCCAAGAAATGTTGGTTTTACAGCATTTCTTGGATTTCAGTTTCTTTCCAAACTTTTATTTGGGAACGTTTATTATATTTATTTTGTATGCTTTATAAATATTGTTGCAATAAAACACAGGTTAATTTATTGACACTAATTTTTATGTCTATTCTTTACAAAAATCTACAAATTTTTTTGCCTGTATTAAGGACATACCTGTTTGCTCTCTCAAAAACTTCACCGCTTTAATTTCACCGACTGACTTTATTTTCTCTTTTACTAAGGCAATCAGTTCCTCATTATAGATTTTAGTATAATCCATTTTTTCGCCCCCTCGTGTAATTAAAGTTTAACATTCCCAAAGCGAGATTTGGGGACTTTTTGCTCTTAACGTTGTATATCCAAATGAACAACAATAAGTAATTATTTTTTAATTTGGCTCTGTTAAATTATTTTGTTGATAATCGAATAATAAATTAAGGAAGCCCTAACGAGTTTCCTTGATTTTGATTCTCTATGGTCCAGAAATTCCATTTGCCAACAGTAACAGAAATATAAATATTGATAACGGTATCATAAATGTAATGTTTGAAAGAATACTGAACACCTTTACAGTTATATTTTTAGACTTGACCCCTAAAATTAACGATACAATAAACTCAATGTCTATCAAAACATATAAGAAAATTGGAATCCATAGATTTATATTCGGAGACCTAAATACAAAGAAAATAAATAATGCAACTAAGAACATTGGCTATAATAATAGCCAACATATTACCAAGGATAAAAAACAGCCATAATAGATGTAACATAACACCTAATCCGGCTATCTTATTATTTCAATTTATTAGAAATTTATATTCTACAATTATATTTCAACCTCTGTTTCAGACAAATTCAATGCTTTTCCGCCCACCTTTACCTCAATAATTTCTTTCCCTTGAGTGGTTAACGCTATAACTATTTCTGAAGGTTTTTTCATAGAGTAACCTTGCTCAACAGATATATTAATAACATGTTCAGGTTTGATTTTACCATATTTATATAGATAACATGAAAGGGCACCATTGGATGTACCAGTTGCAGATTCTTCTGGAATTCCATATAAAGGTGCCAAATTTCTACAGTGAGCATTTGAACCCTTTAGTGATTCAAGGGTAAAAATATGATAACCAATGGTATTATATTTACTGCTGATATTTGTTACTTTTTCAAAATCTGGCTTTATAGAATTTAATATATCTAAGTTTCTAATCGGTACAAGTATATCCCTAAGGCCAGTAGATACAATTTGCACTGGTAGATCCCCCAACATTTCATCTATAGTAATATTTAAGGAATCTGCAATTTCCTCCTTGTCTATTATTTCATAATAGCTTGGAGCATTTTGATCCATCATAATTGATAGGTCTTCCATTACTTCTACATTTAAAATTCCGGCCTTTGTTTCTTGAGAATATTTTCCTGGTTTAATATATCCTTGGCTTGAAAGTGTATAGAACGCTGCTATCGTTGCATGGCCACAAAGATCAACCTCTTCATTAGGTGTAAAGAATCTAACCTTGAAGTCAGCAAGGTCTGACTTCATGACAAAAGCAGTCTCACTAAAACCGATGATACCTGCTATTTTTTTCATGTCCTCATCTGATAGATAATCAGCGCTAAGTACCACTCCGGCAGGGTTCCCTCCCTCAATGGATTTTGCAAATGAATTTAATGTATAAACTTTTAACTTCATAATATGATCCCTCCAAATTGTATATCGATTTTATATTTGCACGATTGTCCCAACATTCATTTCTTCTGCTTTTGATACAATATATTTTGCAACTGCAAGATCCTGCAATGCTATGCCAGTACTATCAAAAATCGTAATTTCTTCATCACTTGTACGTCCTTTCGCATTTCCAAGTATGAATTGTCCGATTTCAGTCAAATTGTTTTTGCCTAATATACCAGCCCTTATAGCACTTTGTGTTTCTCCGACTGTCGATGCTTGTGTAATATCATCTACATATACAGAAGCTACCTCAAAGATCTTTTCATCTATTTCCTGTTTTCCAGTCATGTCTGCCCCCACACAGCTGAAATGTATGCCTGGCTTAATCCACTCCTTAAAAATCAGTGGTTTCCGCGAAGGCGTTATCGTAATTACTGCATCGGTTTCTTCCAAAGCTTTCACTGGATTTTCTACAGCTACAAACTGAACTGACTCAATTCTTTGTTTCCAGCACTTATTATAAGTATCGTTGATATCATTTATGATTTTATATAGTTCCGTCTTTATTGAATACTGGAATTTTGATGCATTTTCATATTTTACGGGGTCATATATATATACCTTGTTGATTGTCTGAACTTGAGATAGAGTGGCTGCTATTTGAAAAATCGCCTGAACTCCTGTACCTACAATTATTAGTGTTTTTGAATCTTGTTTTGACAGGTGTTTCACGCCTATTGAACCTGCTGCTCCAGTACGCATTCCTGTCAAATAACTTGCGTTGATCATTGCCTTAGGAAACCCATTCTTCAAATCAAATAACATAGTCAGCCCAGTTATAGCTGGAAGCCCTTGATTTTTATTATCACCAAACCATGAAACGAGTTTTAATCCAAACACATCTTCTTCATTAAGCATCCCTGATTTAATATCCATTTCTGCCCTACCCTCAAAAATCACCTCAGATACCATGGAGAATAGTCTCACCTGATTGTTGGCTTTAAGCGCATAGGCTTTTTCTACACATGCTACTGTATTCTTGATATCTAGAATGTTCTTAACATCATTATCACTTAGAATTCTTATTGGTACCATAGTTATCATTCTCCTTAAAAATTTTAATATCTGTTAATGTAATTGTATTTGAACAACAACAAAAAGTATCCAACCATTCTTGGTTGTTATTTAACCAACCAAATGATAGAGTAAAAATACTATGATTTTGGAGGAATTTTATGTTGGATATCAACTGGAGACCTGATAGAAATAGTCCTTATCGATTGAATATACAGATTGTTAATTTCATAAAAGATAAAATAGCAACTGGTGAATGGCCAGTTGGTTTCAAATTGCCAAGTCAGCGGACACTTTCTGAAATTTTCTGTGTAAACAGAAGTACCGTAGTATCTGCCCTTGAAGAGCTGGCAGCTGAAGGCCTTATTAGCGGTAATGCTGGTGGAGGTACAAAAGTAATAAACAATACATGGACATTAATGTCCAGTAATCATTCACATAATTGGCTCCCCTATATATCTTCGGGATTACATCAAACAAATCAAAATATAATGCAGCAGATCAATCAGGCTGAATTCCAACCTGATATCATCAGAATGGGGTCCTGCGAACCTTCCCCTGAATTAATACCTAACAAAATGATTCAGGGCGTACTAAAAAAACTGTCTAAGTCTATGGCATCGCTGGGTTATGAAGAACCAAAAGGAAATATCCATCTAAGAAGAGAGGTATGCACATACCTTAAAACAATAGGAATAGAAGCTGATCCATCCTCAGTTTTGATTACCTCTGGTGTTTTGCAGGCACTGCAGCTTATTTCCCTTGGCCTTTTGCACACGAACTCAGTAGTATATGTTGAAAAGCCATCCTACCTATACTCTCTTAGAACCTTTCAATCGTTCGGAATGCAGCCTTCGGGAATTAAGCTGGATGAAGAAGGTATAGAAATAAAAGAATTGGTTGATCGACATAGGCGGAGAAAAGGAGCAATGCTTTTTACAATACCTACTTTTCAAAATCCTACCGGGAGTGTCATGTCACTTGAAAGAAGAAAAACGCTTGTTGATGCGTGTGATAGGGAACGTTTGCCTATTATCGAGGATGATGTATATAGGGAGCTTTGGTTTGATGAACAACCTCCACAGCCAATAAAGGCATTTGATAACAATGGACTTGTATTATATATTGGTGGAATATCGAAGAATTTAAGTCCTGGTCTCAGGATTGGATGGATTGTTGGATCAGAAAAAGTCATTGAAAGATTGGCAGATATAAAAATGCAAACTGATTATGGAACGAGCTCACTCTCCCAGAATGTAACCACAGAACTATTCTCTAGTGGTCTTTATTATCAGCATAACGATATAATGAGGAAAAATGTTAAGATCCGAAGAGATGTTGCTCTTGAAGCATTAAAGAAATATTTTACCGGCATCGGTACATGGAATATCCCTAGGGGCGGATATTTCATCTGGCTTAAGTTAAATGAAGGTATATCCATGTATCAGCTTTTTACTAAAGCCTTAAGTCGGAAAATACTTGTTCACCCTGGAGATTTGTATGAGTTTCACTCTGATCAATATTTAAGAATTTCTTATTCTTATGCATCCTTAAATGAAATTGACTATGCAATTAAAACTCTTTCAGAATTGGTAGCAGAACAAATTTTTTAAGTTTCATATAGAGATTTAAATATGGCAAATAATTATAAAAATGAGTATTGAATAACCACTGTATGAGATTCGAAAGCATCATCAACTCCTCTAGTTCCTGAAGTTTTGAATCATTAATCTATCTAATTTTCTAAAAAACCAATTGTCTTATAACTCAAATAACCTATGCGCAGAACCCGAACTTTAACACAAATATCCATAGTCTTGCGTATTTGTTCGGCCCCTAAAGCAAATTACGGCATACTATCCCCTTTTCTTAGCCGTTAAGTGCTTAGAAAAGAGGATAGTATTGTTCATAAAAATGCTTATTGGATTCGTTAAATATGTTAGCGTTTATATTCGGGCTGTTCTAGAATAATCGGATTCGGATTGCTAAGTACCCATTGCACTGCCAACTCGCATAGTCTCGCAGGTTCCTCATCTCCATCGCCTTTGTGAAGTTCTTTCGCTAAAGTGATAGACTCCTGAAGTGCAGCGGGATGTAATGGCGTACCAAAGCTAATGTAATGGTTAAAACTTTTGAGCATTTTACGAAAATCATTATCCCAGTTGATCAGGTAACTCTAATTCCACACGTTTCGGAGCTTCTTCATCATCTGATAAATATGCTGTTATTGAACACTTGTTCATAACCCGTTATAAATGTTGGTGCACGTCCATAGCTTTTAGCTCCGACTATATAGAAGTCCTTTTCTGGTTGGCCTAATATTTCTTCTCCATGTGCTCTTACTGTGCCACAACTATGCACATTTGGATCAATTAGTGTCGCTAAAGCATGCACACATTCTGCTGCTGAATCAATTGAAAAGCGTAGTTAGCAATTAATCGTAAGATCCGGTCGATTTCCTGCATTGAACACAAGTCCCATTCTTATTGAACTATAGCACCCTGTTCGTTGAAGTAGAATAAAGAGCTTATTCAATAATTGCGCCCGATTGTTGAATAAGTTTATAAACTAAGCTGTGCCGTTAGTTCAATAACTTCAACAAAAAAACCTTTAATCCTTTTTAAACAACAAGAAAAAACGAATTCTAAAATCAAAATCCGTTCTTCGTAAATTCTTATACTAACTCTAAAACAATGTTTGGAGTATATGTGGCAACACATTGGCGCTGATGTGTTTAATTATATTGGCAAAGCTCCTATTTAGTTAAAGCAGAAGGTGTTATGACGTAATCAAAAGCGTTCCATCGTTAGATCAGTATTTACTGAAACCGCAGCTTTATTACCTTTAGCAGCTGAAATCATTAAAGAGGATGGTTTAGATCTTTCTGTTTCCCCTGCGATATATATGTTTTTTTGGGTTGTTCTACCAACACCATCTGTTATAACTTTTCCATTTTCATGAATTTCACAGCCAAGCTTCTCAGCAAACTGATTTGGGCGATAATAAGATGGGGCAACAAATCCACCCGATCTTATAATTGTTGCTCCTGTTTCAAACTCTATTTTTTGTAAGTAACCGTCATTACCTATTAAGTCTTTTATTTTTTCCGATATAACTTTGATATTGTGTTTTTGTAACTCTATTTTACCTTCTTTAGATAATTGAACTCCATTCGTTAAGACAACCAAATCCTGCGACCAATTATAAATTAACTTAGTCAAATGCAGTACATGCTCTTCTTTTTCTGCAATAACCACTAATGGCTTATCTTTTTGCTCCCAGCCATCACAATATGGACAACTAAATAGACTTTTCCCATAAAACTTTCTTATACTTGATATAGTAAATATTTCTTGAATACCGGTGGCGAGTATTATTTTTTCTGAAACAAATTCCTCACTAGTAGATGTTTTGACAGTAAATCGCTCATTACCTATATCCTTTATGATTTCAGTAACTGTTGCAGTAAAATATGATACGGACGGGTAATTCTCCAACTCTTTTAACGCTATTTCTTTAAACGCTTGTGGTTTTATCCCATCTCGAGTAATAAATCCATGTGACGATTGTGTCACTCTATTCCTATTCATTCCATCGTCAAATAATGCAATGTTTCTCCTAGCCCTTCCTAAAGTTAAGCAAGCACTTAACCCAGAAGGACCTCCACCTATAATGATACAATCAAGGACATTCATTTTTTTACCTCCGTATTGATTTTGTTTTATTTTGAATTGTTATTTGCAATAGAGAACTACATTATTTCCCCCATCATGGATTTCCATTCTTTACACACTAATATTAAATATGAAAAGAACTGACGGTGTGTTTAGCGACAACAGGAGATATTGCTTTTATTTTTATTCCTAAATCTGAACATCAATAGTATAGTGAGACTACAAAATCATTCATGAATAATAAGTTGTCAAATCAAAAAGATCAAATTATCGTTATTGATAAAATGACCCTATTTTATATCGAATTATTCAGTTTAATTCCAATTAAGCAACCTCTTCACAATGTGCGGAGTGTATGTGGCAACAAATAGGTGCTAGTGAGTTATATAGGCTTAGTTCCTATTTTAGTGGAATCGAGTCTATTTTTCTTATACATATTCAACTTTAGCTTCCTCAACTGAAATACTCTATAGTTAAAGAAGGAATCAGACGCTTATTCCACAAACCTGGCCCGATTGTTGAACACATGTAAAACACCACTCTTCAACTAAACTACCCCGTTCTTTGAGAAAACAACCTATATCTTTTATTACCTAGAAGTTTAAGAAATAGGCTTTAATGTACAATTAATAATTGATACAAGCTCCTTAATGCAACATTGGAGTTGATTTAATTGTTGTAGTAAATAAGGGCATCTTTGGTAAAAAGAGGATAGATAGAGCGAATTTGTTTAAGCTCTTCTATCCTTTTAATTTTTATACATATAATGTGTGACATTAAATAAGAACTCACTATTTATAATAGTTTCAGCTTATAATTTGACTTTAAATAAAAGCAACAATCACGCGTGTTTGTTTAATTGTTAAAAACCTCCTACCAATACATTCATTTATCAAAGAATGTAAACGAACCAGATGCTTAAGACAATAAACCAAATGTTTATTGACAACAGGAACACTCGCTCACAAATCCCAAAGATAAATCGCAAAGGCTTGAACATAGTTACAATAACAGCCCCAAGCGAGATAGAAGAAACTATGGTTACGATGTTAAAAAATTGATTTAGATTTTTAAAGCCTTCCAGTAATTTTAAATGACTTCCTCCACGATCAATGACCATATAGGAAAAAGCGAACGCAAGAATAGCAAATAAGTAATGGAGTTTTCCTTGAACCGTAAGTTTTCCTCCTTCTAGGTCAGTTGGAAAGAATAACATGAGGATACGGGAGATGACCATTAGAATGATTAAAATCGGAATGGACGCGGATATGGAGAAGCGATCTTTTACATTCAACAACACGATAGAAAGTGACAATGCCCCTAAATTGCTGAACCAAGCGTAAATTAAAAATAAATTTTTTGTAGCACCTACACCGTAGTCACTTACAGCATGTCGAATAGGATGATAGCCTGTTTTCTTAAAGTGAAGTATGAGAAAAAAAATGAAATAACTCAAAAAGAACAATACGGCCACAATCGATAGGATTTTCTCGATGGACAAATTCAGACCTCCCAAAGTTCATCAGATTCAGTTCCGCAACAGTTCCTTCCCCGTTTGTTGAAGAGCATAATCGACAATTTAATTTTAAATACTTTATTATTTTTTAAATTATGATTTAAACGACTTTATTATCATCATCCAAAAAAATTTTTCAAAGGTTCTTTCTTTTTATACAACTTGTTTCATTAACATGGGAACAAGTTGATTTGGTAAATGAAACGATTCGAATTGATGGAAAAGGGAAAAAAGAACGGATATTGCCCCTTCATCCACACTTAATGCCGCTTCTGGCATCCTATAAAGCTTCTTTAAGAGCATATCAAATTTATCCAACAGAACCTGTTTTTCTAAATAAAAATCGTAAGGATTAGATCCGCGGGGTTTACATGTCATCTTTAAAGATGTGTTGAAAAAGGCAGGCCTCCCACCTACCCGCTACATCACTTACGGCATACTTTTGCAACGTTGATGTTACAGCAAAATAAAGAAAACGTTGATTTACGTACACTTCAAGAACTACTCGGTCATGAGAGTATTACATCAACTCAAGTCTATACCCATGTTGAGTTTGAACAGAAAAAGAAAGCAATTGATTGTTTTTGAATATTTCGATTTCTTATTCTTTAAGTGGAAGCAACTAGCCGTAATTGGGTAGTTATTTTTTATTAGAAAAATCGTAACCGTTCAAATGATTTGGATATAGAATGATAATGATTAGTTGTTAACTGCGGTTGATAAGGATTATTCATATTTGTTGACGCCCATTGAAAATCCTTCTGATTGAAACCCGACTTGTTGACGATAAGAATAAGGGTTTCAATCAGTTGTCTGAAACGGTGATGTTACATTTTTACCTTCTATTGAAGGATTAGAAAAAAGTGTAGCATTATTAGAATAAGGACTTGTATTCGATAACATTGCCTGCTCCATTTTAAAAAAAGTAAAACGAATTAGTTGATCTTTAAATTCATTAATATAGTGTGGATTTTTTAATAGATTTTCAAATGCTACTGGTAGTTGTTCATAGATCGTTTCTAAATCCATTAGTTCACCAAACTTCTCTTCCATTTCTAATGCGGTTTTAAGAACTGTTTCCAATAACATCTGTGCAGTACGTAGCTGTTTTAATTCTCGAGAAGACCTAAGGAAATAGCTATCTAAAGCACCTAAAGACGATTTTTTAGAATGTAATAGCAGCATTCGAATAGAATTATCTTGGACCCCCATATCATGGAATATGCCTGCTTATTGAATATCGTAGTCCGTGTGGGGTAAAATACTTTTCTGTTTTAGTTTTCTTTTTCATGTCACTTCCATTGGAGACCGGCATTTCTATAATCCATCCTTTTTAACAATGTAATTCATCTGCTTGTTAGCAAAAGCCTTTCCTTTTAAACCATAAAGCAAAGGATCGTCTGGTGACTTTCCTTGAGCATATGCACAAAGTACAGCCATTGCTTTTGGTGGGATTGGTAGTAATCCTTCTCTATTTTTTGAATTAATGATTGGTGTTTCTATTTCCTCCTGATTATTTTTTATATCCTCCCTTTTTAGCGATTTAACCTTTAGTTTGATTAAATTCGTATTACGTAATCCAGTATAAATACCCAACAGCATCGGTGCGAGAATGTTTACTCCATCTGCTTGTAATTCATGTGCTGCTTTATATACTTGATACAGCTCCATAATATTCTTTAGAAAAATGCGTTTCACCTGAATAATTTTCAATGGTTACGTTCAAAAATGGATTATTATTTACTACCCCCTCATTATTTAAGTATCTATATAGAGAAGTCATTGTACTTTTCTGTTGATTTAGTTCTTGGCTTATAGATTTCATAGTTATCTTTTAACCATTTTTTGCAGTATTTACTTGTTACATTCTCGTTTGTTGGTTCTAATTCTAGGCTCTTCATATGTTCAGAAATCTTTTTAATTTTTCTCTGATATACTTTCTTGGAATTTAATGACCAAACACTATATTGCTCTTGCTCCATATATGCTTCTTCTAAAGTGCTTTTTTCTGTAATCGTGTTATTCATTTAAACGGACAAACCCCAAGTTAAATACAAATTAACGTTTAGAAGTAGCGTTAACATTGTATAACTTGGGGTTTTCCCATTGATTGTTGTTTTTACAGTCCTTTGAATAATAAATAATGTTTATCCTACAAACACTTGTGAAAGAAGCTTTATATATAATATTCGTGTTTTAATTAATCAATAAAGTGTTTAGCCGATGGACGAGTAGCATTTTTATCATCTTAATACGAATGTTTTGGATTGTTTAATGCAAAATAGTTCGTTAATTATCTTTTGTAAGGATTAATTACGAACAATCATATCTAATAATTTTTTTGTTGCTTCAATCCCCTTCTTTTCAATTACTTTCTTTCAAGGATACTACCTTTTGTTTAATGATCTTTTTAGATAGTTGAGAATGCTTTACTTACAGCGACGCGTATTCCACAATCGCGCCCGATTGCATAATACCAATTATTTCAAAACCATATGTTAAACTCATAATTGGCAATGATAGGGAAAAAGTAAGATAGGCGCTTGGTAATCTTTCGTGTATTCTTGATGAAGTTGATGAACACATCAATATATGATTAAGAAATCAATACAGAATGAAGGAGAGTGCCTTATGAATGAAATCATAGAGCAAGAGAAAGACTTCGGATTTGCTAGAGTTTATGCTATTGAACTACTGTTTAAAGAAAAGCCAGTTGTGGACCGCGAACTACTCTACAGCAAGATAGAACAATACATGGGGAAAACAGATCGACCACAAAATGAAAAGAGTGGGTCGCTGGCAGTATGGGAGCCCTATGAGCAACATGAGAAAGGCGAAATGCTTCATTTCTTTCATTTGAATTATATGGTGAAATATGCAGAAGGAGAAATGCCTGCGCATACAACGCTTACTGGCATGAATGTAGGTCCGATATCTGATTATGAAGCCGCTTTACAGCAAAGTTGGCATTGGAATGAAGCAGGCCAAACGTTGCAAGAGTGTAGTTACGCATTGTTACTTGTCGATATGATGGCATCTGGACTTGAGCCCCAAAAAAGATTGGAACTACATACGAATGTTCTTCGTGCAATAGTGGAAACGGTCCCTTGCGCTGCGATTTATTTTAGAGAAAGCAATAAGTTGGTCGAGCCATCCGTGTTTTTGGCTGCTATTGATGAGGGCGAAATATTGTATGGAGCATTGAACATTCGGTTCTACAATGTTGAGGGTACTGGCAGTGAACGCCAGGAAGGTCTCATGGATTCCATTGGGCTTGCTGCACTAGGCATTCCTGATGTGCAATGCCACTTCTATGATATGGATACCAATGAGGTTGCAGACTGCTTGACTAACTTTGCTTATTATTTGTTTAATCAAGGTGATATTATTACAGATGGAGAAACGATTGGTTTTACAGAGGAGATGCGTTGGCGCTGCGAGCATCAATATGCATTGGCTGTTCCGCACCGCATAGTCATTGATCTTGATCCCGGTGAGGGCAACTATGCAGGTCACCAGGGTGGGTCTGAAGAATAGTTGCTCCTTTGGGTATATTGGTGTAGGTCCTTTTAATACAACCAAAAGTGCGGAGCCTAATTTCAATGGTTTTAATCCTTGAGTACTAGTTTTATCAAAATTTGTTTCTAATGCTTAGACTTTATTAATGGGGCGCCTTAGATAATCGTGGTTATCATACTTTATCAAGGTCTAAATCGTAAAAAAATCAGGGATGTTACATATTATACATGGCTAATATGTAACATCCCATTTTTTTTATGTTTCACAATTGCGCCCGATTATTGTATATGGCTGGCATTAAATGTATGCATTTACAACGATAAGCACAAAGAAGTTCCATAATGTAAGTTTGGACACGTTACAAAAAAACACAAATGCTCGTGAAAACGTTTGTGTTTTTCGTTTTTTATATTTCTAGAAGCTAAAGTTTTAGCTATCTTTTTCTCTTACAAGTTTTAATCGACATACCTTCTTATGCACTATAAATTATAAGGAATTGAAATAACTAATACATCTCAACTATTAGTCTTTCCTTACCAACAGTGAGTAACACATAAGGCAGGTCTCCCACCTACCAGCTTCACGTTGCATCACTTACGGCATCCCCTTTTCTGAGCCTTTAAGTGCTTAGAAAAGGGGATAGTAATGATTATAAAAATGATTATTGGATTCGTTAAATATGTTAGCGCTTATATTCGGGCTGTTCTAAAATAATCGGATTCGGATTGCTAAGTACCCATTGCACTGCCAACTCGCATAGTCTCGCAGGTTCCTCATCTCCATCGCCATTGTGAAGTTCTTTCGCTAAAGTGATAGACTCCTGAAGTACAGCGGGATGTAATGGCGTACCTAAGCTAAAGTAATGGTTCAAACTTTTGAGCATTTTACGAAAATCATTATCCCAGTTGATGCCGCCGTTATCTAAAATTTCGTATGAGACTTTACCAGTAATACGAATAACCTCTCCTTGTACAGTTTGCGCATGTCCTTGCGAAGGAATTAGTAAATTCCAAAGTTCATTATGTTGCGCCTGCCAGCCCTTTGTAGATACTGTTATTGGAGACGTACCATCATGCGTTTTTCGCTTCTCTACTGGTGGAACATCAAATAGCTCATAAAGACGGGAAAGTGCCTCATCCGTTTCGTTCAAATATTCTTTATTAAAACCTTCTCTGTGAAATTCAAAGTCTTTTCCAATTCGCTTAATAGAATTTTTCATTTCCGGCGTTACAGCTATACCCGCGCTCAGAAAGATCTCAGAAACTTCCACTAGATCAACAATATTTATATTTCTACATACTGCTAAAGCTTTGTCCAAAGGCGTCTCATTCATCATATTTACCGCGCTAATATTTGCGCCTTTAGAAACCAATGTGCGCACCGCATTTGGTTTAAAAAAAGCAGCCGCAGCAAATAAAGGTGTTTCGTTTTGATAATCCAAGGCTTCTATATCTGCACCTAACTCAAGAAGCAATTCAATATTCCCCCGCCAACTTATTGCCTGATTATGTAAAGCCGAACTTTTGTAATTGTCTCTCGCATTTATATTTGCCCCCTGTTCCACGAGCCAGCGAACCAATTCATCCGGTACATTGAAAAAACTTAAGGCTGTTGTTTTACTATAACCACCATATGCATCTAGCTCGCACTTTGTAAATACCTCTTGTAATGCCGCAATATCACCTGCTTCAATTAGTTCATTAAAATTTTTCGGTAACGTTTTTCTCTTCCTCGCCATATGTATTTTCGCTCCTTACATTAGATTTTTGAATATAGTTCATTACGTCATTTACCATATATATCGATCTATATTTTACCATGTTATAATTTCTTTGCTAAGAGAGTTTACAGTTAATTATGAAAAGAGGTTATACTTATGCAACCGTTTTGGGGAAATGACTATAAAGAAGATGGGTATTACGCTTTTGGTAATCCAAGCATTGAAGTGATCGAGCAAACAAAAAATTTACTTCCCAACTGTTGGCATTCTTTTTATAATTATTTGGATTATATTTGCTGCTTGGATTAGTAAAATTATTATTCATCATATTTAAAGTTTTGTTCAGCAAGAGTTATCCTTCCTTGCTGAACAATTTCTTTCAGAGAAATATCCTTCAGAAGCATCATTTGGAAAGTAAGAGGATTAAAGTGATATATATTGTTAGAGACGATTGTTTGCAAAAATACTGACAGAGGACTATTGACGAACTATTATAATTGAAAATACTTTAAATGTTCGTGTTTTGATAATGAAAGTGCTTTTCATCCATCAGCTGGATACTTCATAAATTGAGTAAAACACGAATATTATATGTAAAATCAACTATCTAGTAAAGGCTGTTTATCTTTTTGTTTTAATGATCTATCTTAGGTTTAAGACGTTTAATTTTTCAGTATTCGTATTGCTAATTGTAATAGAAAAGCTGCAGCCAAAATAATTACATTTTCAATAAGCGGAATTTCCAAGTATAGCAACAATCTGTGCGAAAAGAGCATTTCTCAAAGAAGGAAAAACTGCTTCATATTTTCAGAAAGTTAACATAATGTTTGCTACTTACGTAAGTATTACTTATATGAATATTTTTTAATATTTGGCAAATATACTGTAAACGATTATTAGGACAATTTGTATGAATAATCCCCTTTTGAACGATAAATTATAGGAAACATCCGATAAAAAATTTAAGAATAAGGTATTTATATTATGTAAACTAAACCAATAGAATTGTATAAATAATTAGACATTTACTTTTAAAAATAACGCTATGAGGCGTATCGAGATTCCGTTACACGTACCATTGCCCATCTCGATCGCTCTCACAGCGCACAATAAAAGCTACGGAAGACACTTAATAAAGATAGTAATTTTCAGCAACAGGTGTTTTTGTAATCTTTAATTTACATATAGTTCGGTATTTTAGAACAATTCAAAAAGTCCCGCTATATAACATACTAAAGAGAAATATTACTGAGGCTCCCTATTAAAACAAAATGCTTCAAATCTTAAACAATTGAGCATTGTATATAGTATCCTCTATTTATAGCTATGCCAACTTATTAGTCCCGATATTTATGGCTTGTTGAATTAAGTTCGTTACGGTTTTAATTCCTCCAGGTACTAAATGAACGCCATCAGGTTCAAAATTTTCCGGATGATTAATCGCTGCGTAATGCCAATCAATTAATGTGGTATAAACTAATATTTTCATTTGGCGGGAAGAACATGATGAGCAAAGGTGTTTATTTTTCCATCAAGGAACCCCTATAAAATAGCACTACTATAAAAGCGTATCCGAAAATTTCTCGAATACGCTTCATTTAATCTTCCATCGTTTCTAAATAGCCTTGTTGTAAACATGTATCCGTCAAAAACTTCTTAAGCCCCGTAGCAAATGACAATTCTATCGTGCTACTCGTAACGGCTAATATTTCCCCTTCTCCAAAGATCACATGATTTACTTTTGAGCCAACGATTAACGCTGACTCGGTTGTAATCGTCCGTTCATTACGGTATCGCTTCTGTGCTTTACTCGGACTTTTTGGCGCTTTAATTGGTAATTCCTGCGGTGTGACGATTTGTTTTAACGCCTTCATGAAAATCGATGGCACCACACTTGTTTTAAAGCGCTTATTATACGAAATTAATTCCAAATGGCGAATAGCACGCGTGATACCGACATAAAAGAGTCGCGTTTCTTCCTCAATTTCTTCTTCTGCCTCGCTAGGTAAAATCCCCTCAATCAAGTCAATTAAATACACACGGTCAAATTCCAAGCCTTTTGAGCTGTGTAATGTTGTCAGTGTAATTGCATTCAATTCATTTTTTATATGAGACGATCGTGCTAAATTTTCAAGCTGCTTCAAACGACCCGCAAAATCGGTCATCGTTGGCGTATGACGAGCAATTATACCAAGTACATCCACAATATCTAGTAAATTTTCATAATTAAAACCGAGTTTCTCACTCATTTTCTTTAAGGTACGCTCATAACCAAAGTCATAACGGATATGCTCTAGCATGGCTGATGGCGTTGTTTTATCAAATTGAATGCTATCATACGTTTTGCGAATTCGCTTAATATATTCAGGCTGATAATCCTTTAACTCAACATGCTCTAACAACTGTGTGAATACACAGCCATCCTTCTGCACTTTCTGTAGCGCCTTCAATTGCGTTGGTGTAATATAAGCATTCATTTTTCTGTAAACTTTTTCAAATACCGTAATATTTTTTGTATTGTACGCTAAACGCATGAAGTTCAAAATATCGTCCACGACCCAATGTGTGAAAAAGCGAATCGTGGAATCTTTCATATAGAAAGGCAAACCTGCTCTGTCAAACGCGTCCATAAGCGGAATGGCTGACATATTATTTCGATATAAAATAGCCGTTGTGCCGCGCTTAGACAGTTTTTTCAACTGGTCCACTAAATATTTGGCCTGTAAATGGTAATTCTCTAGGATTTTAAACGAGATTGGCTCTGCTGCAGGATTTTCCGTAAACATTTGTTTGTTATAACGCTTTTTATTTCGCTGAATGAATAGATTGGCTGGCTCTACAATCGTTGCAGATGAACGATAGTTTTGCGTCATAAGTAAAACATGCGCCTCCGGATATATCTTTTGGAAATTCAACAAATAATCTGGCTCTGCACCGCGCCAGCTATAAATGGCCTGATCCTCATCTGCAACGACGCATAAGTTTTGATGGACTGCGACGAGCTTCGCGATGATCGCATGTTGAACTGGCGATGTATCCTGACTTTCATCCGTTAAATAATAATCGTAGCGGCGTTGGTAATGCGCCAGCACCTCTCGATTTTTTGTGAAAATATCATTCGCCATTAATAGCATATCGTCAAAATCAATTAACAAACGGTCACTACCAGTGCGTTTATATTCCTCATAACGCTGTAAAATCTCGACTTTTCTTGGCACCTTTACATCTGCAATTGCCCATTCCTGTTCTGGCAGCATTTTATTTTTGATAAACGTTATGTACGTCAGTAGCTCGTCTAACTGATCTTCGGTAATTTTTGAGCCATTTAATTGTTCAAAAATCTCGCGAAGCACTCGTTTTTTTGAAACAACTCCAGGCTTGTCCGATTCTTCAATGATGGCGTACGTAATGCCCTGACGTTCAAGTGTCTGCCGCACAACTTGAAATGCTAAACTATGAATCGTCGAAAAATCAACTTGTGGCAAATGCGGAAAAAACTTTGCAAAACGTGCCTTCATATCATTTGCCGATGCCTTACTAAACGTGACAGCCTTTATGCGAGAAGGATTCACACCAAGCGCCTCAATCATATAGCCAATACGCATAATAATCGTCGTCGTTTTTCCTGAACCGGGAGATGCCAATAGTAACAGCGGGCCATTCGTTTGCAACACCGCCTGCGTCTGCACATCATTTAGACGAACGCCAAGTGAACGCTCCTTTTCCTCAAAAAACGCTTTTTGTGCTCCATTCATATCAATTGCTCCGTTCTAAAAAATCTATCCTTTATTATACCAAATGATGAGGATTCATCCGAGGAAAGCAGCACAATATTAAAGCAAAGAAAGAATAAATGTAAGCGTCAAATAGCGCCTACCTGTTGTTTAGGGGCGCTACTGTTATCATAATTTAAATCATTATTTTTTCGACACGTTAAAGTTAGTCAGAATCTTCTCTGATCTGAGCATGAGCGTATCTACCGCTGCGTGTTAATGTTTAAATTGTTAGCCACAACATGTCTGAGACGCTCTGAACTTGTTTCATTAACATGGGAACAAATTGATTTGGTAAATGAAACGATTCGAATTGATGGAAAAGGAAAAAAGAACGGATACTGCCCCTTCATCCTCACTTAAAGCCGCTTCTAGCATCCTATAAAGCTTCTTTAAGTGAGGATCAAGTGTATCCAACAGAATCTGTTTTCCTGAATAAAAATCATAAAGCATTGGATCCGTGCGGTTTGCATGTCATCTCTGTAGATGTGTTGAAAAAGGCAGGCCTTCCACCTACCCGCTTCACGTTGCATCACTTGCGTCATACATTTGCAACACTGATGTTGCAACAAAATAAAGAAAACGTTGACTTATGATCAAGAACTCCTTGGCCATGAAAGTATTACATCGACTCAAGTCTATACCCATGTTGAGTTTGATTAGATTTACCGTAGATTCTTAACATTTCTTTATGGAAATCCTTGAATAACTGATTATTTTCTACTTCCCTAAATCCTTCAGGAAATCGCTGCTCTATTGTTAGATCACTCCTTAAACAAAGGAATCATTGCCGATTATGTCTTAATGGATTCTTGGTTTACACAAGCACCTTTGATTAAAAGTATTCATGACAAAGGTCTATTTGTCATTGTTATGGTGAAACAGTTGAAACAACGTTATCAATATCAAGGACAACGGTTAACACTGCTAGAGTTATACCGTAAAGCCAAGCCATTGATAGGCAATAAAGATATTCTTTGTTCCATCCATGTCCAATTTGGCTAGTTTTGTCCTAGTCTCTTTTTGTTAAAACATAATAGTAAACAGGACTAAAAATTTCTTCGCGTTCACTTATAATAAAATCACTTACTTGCCAGCCAGCTTTAAAGTAATGAGTAAACACTTTCCGTGTTTGCAAACGCCACTCTAAAGCAAGATCAAAGTCTTCCTCTTTAATTTTCTGGAATTCACCAGGTACTGGAACAAATAATATTTCATAATCAACAGTTAAATTTGTATTCACTTCTTCAGGAACTGGATATTCATTCTCCCTTTCTTTCACTCTGATAACTGCCATATCTTCTTGATATTTAGGGAGCTTCCCATAAACTCTATCAACTTTATCTTTTACGTGATCACTTTGAATCCACCAGTCAACATAAAAGCGATCAGACGGAATATCAGAATTAAGACTATCTTCCATTTCCCCATAATAGTTCTCTTTATAAGTAGAGCAAACTCCACCAAGCTTTTTAATATTTAAATTGGCATTCACTGTTTCTAATGGATCATACGTCCAAGTAACTAAATCATAACCAATTTTTAAAGCTTCTTTACACTGAGCAAGTTTTAATTGTTCACCAATTCCACTGATGCGGTATTCTGGATGCACCCCAAGTAAATAGGAACATAAATAAGTATTGATTCCATTAAAGCCAGCAAATCTATATTGAAATCCAATAATTTTATCGTCTAAAAATGCTCCAATTACCATTCCACCATTATCTACCGATGTAACTGCATGGGCAACGGGAACCGGATCATCTGATTGCCAAATGATTTTTTCTAATTCACTTACCTCAACAAACTCCTTCACATCATGGATAGGGCGAATTGTAAGTGAAAGGTTTTCGAGCTGACCCATATACTAGTTTTCCTTTCTCTTTTCAATTTATATTTTTGCAGCATTTAATAAACATACTGTTAAAATTTTTGTACCGTAATTGAGTGCATCAATTTGAAAAGACATTTGTGGATGATGTAAGCCTGGCTCTAAACCACACCCTAATCCAATCATCGTTGCAGCAATATGCGGATGCTTCATTGTATAGAAGTGGAAATCCTCTCCTCCACGTGTAATACAAGGTTCTACGAGATGTTCAGGTCCACATATATCCGCAATGGATTTTTTTGCTATTTCTATCATCTTCTCATTGAGTGCAGCTGCGGGTACAAACCCTTGAAATTCATAATTAATTTGAGTATTCGTTAAATTCCCTACTGATTCAAGAACTTTCGCTGTTTTCTCTTGCAACTCAGTCATACCTTCATTTGATTGAGCACGTAAATCTAACGTAAATGAAGCTTTTCCTGGTATAGTATTTGCACTTTCCCCTGAATGAAGCTGTGTCATTTTAACAGAAAAAGAACAACCTACTTGAAGTCTAATCCCTTGCAACACTTGGATTAATAAAGACGCAGCCTCAATCACATTACTTCCATTCTCTGGACGCGCTGCATGCGCCTGCAAGCCATAAATAACACCAACCGTAGTTACAGAGGCACCATGGACAATAGCTGGTGCAGCTTTCCCATAAGGAACTTCGAAAGTTGGACGTAAATGGATGCCAAATAACATCTCAATACCATTCAAAATCCCAGCTTCCATAAACCGCTTAGCACCTTCTCCAGTTTCCTCCGCTGGTTGAAAAATGAATCGAATCGTTTTTTCTGGACGAATACCAGCTTGTTTTAATGCTAACGCTGTATGTAACACCATTGTGCTGTGAGCATCATGTCCGCAAGAATGGTTTGCACGAACAACATGATCAACTTCTTGAACAAGAGCGTCCATATCTGCCCTTAGTCCAACAACATTACTTGTTTTACCTTCAATTTCAGCAATGAATCCGTAATTTCCAGAAAAAGTTTGTACAGTAAATCCAGCCGCTTGAAGCTTTGCAATCAAATAAGCTGAAGTTTCCTTTTCTCCCCAACTAGGTTCTGCAAGAGCGTGTAAGTCACGATATGTCTGGATAATATTCCTTTGATTGTCACTAATAAAATCGATTGGGTTTAAATTGCTCATTATTAGCTCCTTAATTAATCAATAATATACATTTATTTAAGTAGATGTATGTCTAAATTAACTTTTTCTCCTAAGGCTTTTAGAATATACTGTTAGCTCTTGTAAAATATCTTCATTTACATCAATGCCTAATCCAGGTCGTTCATTAAGCTTAATAATCGGAATGTCGTATTGTAAATTACCAACATCTTTTTCAAATTTTAATGGCCCTGTTAGTTCGGCACTTGTTATGATCTTCTTTGAAAATGCAACATGAAATCCTGCTGCAGATCCAATTGATGACTCTACCATTGATCCAATTTGACATTCGATTCCTGCCAATTCTGCCATATGAGCTAATTTTACTGCAGGATATATACCACCACATTTCATTAATTTGATATTCACTTTATCAGCTGCTCGCTTCGAAATGATTTGGCGCATCTCTACACTACTATGCAGACCTTCATCTATCATCATTGGTATAGTCGATTTGCTTTTAATTTCAACCATTCCATCGATATCAATTGCTGTTACAGGTTGCTCAATCCAATCGATGGAGAGACCTGCTAATTTATCAAGGATTTGCAGGGCTATCGCACTATTTTTCCAACCTTGATTCACATCAACTCGAATGGCAATGTCTTCCGCAACTCGCTCACGAACTGCTTTGATTTTTTTAACATCTTCTAATGGCTCTGTACCAACTTTTAACTTTAAAGAACGATATCCAGCTTCTACACATTGTGCTGCCTCATCCGCCATATTTTCTGGTGTATCAATACTTAAAACATGGGTAATTGGCATACTTTCATGATAACGACCACCAATTAACATATACACTGGTAAACCTGCACTTTTTCCTGCCACATCATAACAAGCAATATCAATTGCAGCTTTTGCGGTTGAAACACCAAAAATTGTCTCGTCCATAAGGTCGTGAATCCGCTCAATATTAAGTGGATTCTCATCAATAATAATAGGCGCTAACGTATGAGCTAGAATATTATACGTACTTTCTAATGTTTCCCCAGTTACATAACTATCAGGTACTGCCTCACCATAACCAACAAATCCATTATCAGTTGTAATTTTAACAATGATAGATTGAATACTATTATATCCGCCATAACTAACTACAAACGGATTATTAAGCTGTAATTCAATTGCAAATAAATCTACTTGTTTAATCTTCATCGTTCTATTCGCATCCTTTTCATTCGTTATCTATAACTTTTTTTATTTGAATCAATTTCACAATTACTTATTCTAGTTATAAAAACGAGCGATTCGTATATTGAATTCATTCATTGTTCGACACTATAGTGTAATACTCTCGTTGATTGGAGCGTAAGGCGGCGACTCCTGCGGGAACAGCGCGAGCTGAAAGCCCCGCAGGAACGCAGTAACGAGGAATTGAAGCCGTGCCCACGGAAAGCGTCCGCCTGGAGCGGAAATCAACCTTGTTCTGATTTTAATGTTGATTGTTCAATTATGAAATCGACTTATTGACAGTACGATTGCAGTCGCTTTTGGAACTTTAGCAATCACCTTTTGCTTCGCTGAATGAAGAAAAAATGAATTATCTTGCTAATCTACCGTCATTTTCAGCTAATGAAACTGGCACTTCTTTTTTTCGCGTAAATTTAAAGTAATAGAAGATATAGCAAAGTACTACAAAACCAAATCCAATAAATAACGAAATACGTTGCGTAGGATCGAATGCTGTCATGGCTACTAAAACCAAACACATAGATATACATACAATTGGAATTAATGGAAAAAGTGGGACGCGATATTTTAAGTCTTCAACTTTACCGCCAGTAGCGACATATTGCCTACGGAATCTTATTTGCGAATAAGCAATCACCATCCAAGTGACAATTCCACCAACACCACTAATCGCTAATAATAATACGAATAATGTTTCTTCAGCCATAACACTTGTCAATAGAGATACGTAAGCAAAGATTAATGTAAAAGTAAGCGCATTCATTGGTAATCCACGCTTGTTCACTTTTCCAAACATCGGTGGAGCTTGACCACTCTGTGATAAAGAGAACAAAATTCTAGCACAAGCAAACATACCCGTGTTACCTACAGAAAGAATTGCTGTTAAAATAACAAAGTTCATAATATCAGCTGCATATGGAATACCTACCATATCAAACACTGTGACGAACGGACTCTCAAGAATTCCTGCTTCTTTCCAAGGAACAATTGCAGATAATACAAAGTTTGCAAGTACATAGAAAAGTAAAATACGTATAATAATTGTGCGAATCGCTACTGGGATATTTCTCTCCGGGTTTTCGGTTTCTCCAGCTGCTACTCCAACAATTTCCGACCCCATGAAAGCGTATACAACTGTCATCATCGAAACAAATACTCCGATAAATCCAGCCGGTAATAAGCCAGCACTTGTAAAGTTCGATAAGAATGGTGCTTCTTGACCTTGAATTGGTACAATACCAAAAATAGCGGCTCCACCGATTATAATAAATGCGATTACTGCAAGTACTTTAATCGCTGTAAACCAATACTCCATTTCAGCAAATGCCCTAGTTGTTAATGCGTTAATTCCGAACAATAATGTCGAGAAGACAAGACACCAAATCCATATTGGAACATCTGGGAACCATCTAGCCATCAATAGTCCAGCTGCTACGAACTCCAAACCTAAATATATCGCCCAGCTGAGCCAATATATCCAACCAATCATAAATCCAGTGGCCGGTCCAATAAATTTTTCCGCATGGGCTTGGAACGAACCAGACACTGGCATAATTACTGACAATTCACCAAGGCAAACCATAACAAGATACATAATAAGTCCACCAAATAAGTAAGCTGCAATAGCTCCGAATGGACCGGCTTCTCCAATAGCATAACCTGAACCTAGAAAGAAACCAGTACCCATAACTCCACCTACGGAAATCATAAATAAGTGTCTACTTTTCATCGACCGTTGTAATTCTTTCGGCCGGCTATCAAGCTCGTTTTTCATAATATTCACCCTTTTCAGTTAATTTAACTCGTAGTACTATAATGAAAACGGACGGAAGATGCGTTTTGCATCTCCTGTCTATCAAATTTAATATACTACTGTTAGATTTGGTGAAACATATTCCATTGAATCACTTTTCGCCGGTTTAAAAATTTCATATGCAACATCTCTTTGATATCTGCTTTGCATTTTAGCCTCCGTAAAGAGAGTGCGAACATTTTTACGGCAAAGCTTTTCAATATCATCAATTACTGCTTGTGGGTTTGGTTCTACTAATCCAAAAATAACAGCATCGTAAGATCTAATTGCACCAAGGTTCGCTACGAAATCAATTACAATATCAATAGCTTTCTCCTTGATGATTTCGTCTCCTTCAGCAGAAATCGGGATGTTTGCTGCTTCAACAACTAGGCTTGCTTTTACTTGATTAGCATTAGATTTATTAATAACATCTTCTAGCGCACATGGAATTAAAATATCACAATCTACATCAAGCCATTCTGAGTTTGGACGTACTACATAGTCATTTTCAAAATAATTTTGATCCATTTCACCGAACTCATTCTTATGATCAATTAACTTTTGAACATCTAATCCATCTTCGCTAGCGACAAATAGATTCGCATCAGAAATTCCTACAACTTTATACCCTAGTTGAGAAAGTTTTAACGCACAACTTGCACCAACGCAGCCGAATCCTTGAATAACAACTCTTGCACCTTCTCCACCATCTTTATATTTCCAAGCTTCGTCAGCAGAGAAGGCAACGCCATAACCTGTTACTACATCATTCATATACAATCCATCGATTTTTTGAAGTAATAAATCATCGTAATCTTTTATTCCTTTTAAAACAGCTGGATCACTTTTCATAGATTGGGTAAGAGGAATTTCAATCCCAAATTCACGGAAGATTTTCAGTACATCATTATATTTCGTACCAAGGTCACTTCCTAAAGAAACTCCGTTGTCAATATACGGTAGCATAGCAATTATATATCTCCTCAATACTTCAAAAGCATCTGGAGCTTTATAATCATAGGCAATACCACCTTTACAACCTCCAGTAGTTTCTGATTCACTTGCTACATATTTATACGCCATCGCTTCTGCAAGACGCTCAACTTCCTCTCTTGTAACGGATGGGTGCATTCTTGTACCGCCACCTGTGTAACCCTTTACAAAGTTGTGTACAACCATCCATCCTTTTGCATCTGTTTCCGTGTCGTTCCATTCAACAATTAAATATGGTTTTGTAGACATGTATACTCCTCCTAAGTCGAAATATAGAATAGATTCTGCATTTTAACAAAGTTAATTTCCACAACAAATAGAGCTTCGGAACTTTCAAAATCACGCTTTGGCGGACGATTTCCAACGTCCAAGATGTCCTATTGTCGATAACCCCGGCGTAGCGTTTGTATCCACAATACAAATAAACTCACTAGTTTTTATTTTTTACAATTCCATAGAGTTATTTCAGGTGTATATTTAACTACTTTCTATCGATGGATCAAAGGGAATCATAAATAGGAAATCTTCATTGGTTTGATTATTTCTCCCATCCAATTTGCTACTATTGTCTTTGTATCACTCAAACCAATGGAGTGGTTGTGGGATTATATTCATATTAATTTGTTTTGTTTCTGGGTACTCATCCAGTCCATATGTGTAAATACTACGACCTATTCCACTTTGTTTATAGCCGCCCCATGGTGCCTGGATGTTTGTGAGGTGATAAGCATTCATCCATGTAATTCCTGAACGAACTTTCTGAATGACACGTAATATTTTATTACTGTTGCTAGAGAAGACCGCACCAGCTAAACCATAATCATTGTCGTTTGCAAGACGAATAGAGTTTATATCGCTGCGTAATTTGGGATCCCCCTTAATTATCTCATTACTCTTGGTCACATAGTGTTCAATTCTTTGTAAAAAGAGACAGCCATATATAGAAAACGATCTCTTTATGCCCATCATTTTGTTTGCTTATTTGTGCGGACGGAAAGAGCGGATATATTCATTGGAATCTTTATAATTAAGAATTCCAACTGCCTCAACATCAACAACAACCATGTAAGATTTTTTGCTAGCTAAAGCATTCGCTAATCCCTTTTCAAACTCTTCCACAGAAGTTACTTTTTCCGCTTCATACCCCATAGATTTTGCCATCATAACAAAGTCTGGGTTTTTCAAATCAACAGCAGTTTTTCTGCCATAAGCAGCCTCTTGATAATACTTCAAGATACCGTAACCACCATCATCAAATAACAGAACAATTATTGGCGCATCTTCATGTACAGCTGTAATCATCTCACCAGCATTTACCATAAACCCGCCATCGCCAGCTACAAGTACTACTGGTTTGTCTGGTTGACCCACCTTAGCACCAATCGCCATTGGTAAACCTTGACCAATTCCTCCGCCTGTCATGTAGAGGTAATTTCTTGGTTCATGTACATCAACTAATTTGTTCGCCCAAGTATAACCAGGAATTGTAACATCCGTTACTAAAATTGTGTCATGTGGAAGTTGCTCGTTCATAATTTCAGCAATTTCACCGTAAGGCTCGATTGTACTTCGAAGATCTTCACGAACTCCCTCACGAACTTCTTTTATCTCTTCTGTATAAGTTAGATCTCGAGTGATTTCTACATCCGCTATACCTTTATTAATTGCTGCTAATACAGCTTTTGCATCACCAATTAAAAAGTCTAGTGTTTCAAAGTTACGGTTAAATGCTTCTGGATTCAAGTCAATATTAATATGATTTTCCGGAACAGGTGTAGACCAACCATTTGTTTCAGTGCCACGGAAACGAACGCCAACACTAATAAGTAAGTCTGCTTTGCTTACATGCTCCTCAACACGTGGGAACCATGCAAAATTTCCAATACATAGTGGGTGATCTTCAGGAATAGCACCTTTACCTGATTCACTTGTAATGACACCTGCTTTAATTTTGTTCACTAGCGTTACTAACTCTTCTGATGCGCCAGCGTGAATAATTCCATCTCCCACCCAAATCACTGGGCGTTTTGCTGCAGCGATTTTTTCAATGATTCCTTCCGGTAATGTAACTTGTACTTCTGGATCTTTAACATTTTCTACATTAACTAGATTATTTTCTGGAATAATCATTGCCTGAAAATTCGTGGGAATTTGGACAGTGACTGGCCCAGTCGGAACAGTTACTGCATCTTTAATTGCTTTTCTCATGAATGGTTTAATTAGTTTTGGACGTTTCAATAAAAAAGCAGATTTATTCACACCTTCCATCATTTTCAATTGATCTTTACATTCATGGATATAACGTTGATCCGTTCCAATATAGTTTGAATCCGCTTCGCCTGTAATGTGAAGAAGAGGTGTACCAGAGTTCCAAGTTTCTGTTAGTGAACCAGCACCATTTCCAGCTCCAGCACCCGTGCTTGTTAATACAACTCCTAGTTTTCCAGTTGCGCGCGAATAAGCATCTGCCATATTGACAGCTCCGCTTTCACCACGCGATGTCGCCATACGGATTTTCCCATCTCTGAGTATCGCATCATAAATCGGCATATTATGAATACTCACAATCCCAAATAGTACTTCAACACCAGCGTCAACTAATTCTTCTACAATTGCATCAGCTACAGTGTATTCTTGGTAGTTTTTGCTTTTCTCTACAGCTACTTTCTCTAATAGTTTCATCATTGTGTTCCTCCCAATAATACATATTTTTTTATTATTGATATGGCAAGTTGCAAGTTAATTGCGACTGTCAATTTTAATTAGCCTTTAACTTGTTGATATTTTTCTAAATTACCATCTGTTTCTTTATTAAAATTCTTCTCTGTACTAACGCCAACTACATATGTGACAACAAAGTTTATCATCATAATTAATAGTCCCATATCAAAGTCTTTGATCATACTTGGAAGATTTGGATATAACGTCGCCAATGTAGTATCGGTTACTGTCGAATAAATAACTAGAATGACTCCAACAATCATCCCTGCGAAAGCACCTATTTTGGTAATCGGATTCTTTTTCAGAAGACTAAAGAAAAGTGCTGGGAACAGCTGGACAATAATGCTGTAGACCATAATGTAAATTAAACCAATCAACTTCGATTCATTCAAAGCGAAAAATATAGCAATGACGACTAAGATGGGTACCAATAGACGACTTAATCTTCCAAGTTGCTGGTCGGTTGTTTTAGGTCTCCACACTTTAAAAATGTTTTTCGATAAAAGTGTAGCGGATGACAGTAATACAATTGAGCTTGGAACAAGTGCCGCCAGTGCTCCTGCCCCTCCAACTAATCCGACAAACCAAGGTGGAAATGCACCCTGTGCAAGCTTAAATATAGACATGTCTGCGTCGTTTAAACCCGGCACTTGTAAAACCGCAGCAAACCCAATAAAAACAGAAAATACGATAATAAGTTGATATATAGGCATACTTGCAGCATTCCAACGAAGGGCTTTCGCGCTTTTGGAAGAGAAAACACCCGTTTGCATATGTGGAAAAAGATAAAATGCTAACGCTATCATAATCGACGTTGTAACAAACCATGTAATACTCAATCCTTCAGCAGGAAACAAGAGCATTTCTGGATGTACGCTCTCAATCGCTTGGAACATCGGTTTGAATCCACCATAGTAGTGGAATGGAAAATAAACGCCCATAAATATGATAACTCCAAGAATTAAAATATCTTTGAATATCGCTGTCCAGGCAGATCCGTGCATCCCTGAAATTGTTACATATACGGTGACTAATAAACCACTAAGCACAACAGCAAGTCCTGATGAAATCGACCCATACGATGATGCCGAAACAATAATTCCTAAACCAACAAATTGCATGACTAAATAGGATACAGATGCAATCACACCAATAATCGCAACAACAACTCCAAGACCTACACTCTTATATTTTTTCTCATAAAAATCTGCTTGCGACATAACATTATTTTTCTTTGCATACTTCCAAATCGGTGGTAACATCCAATATGCAACAATAAAATAGAAACAGTTAAATGCATATACTGCAGGCATCCCAACACCATAAGCCATCCCACTTGCGCCTAGGAAAGTGAATGTAGTAAACATTTCTCCCGCTAAGATAAAGAATATAGTTAATGAGCCAAAGCTTCGTCCCCCAACAGCCCATTGCTCCATATTCATTTCTTTACCTTTCCTTGCGCTAACACCTAAATAACAAGCGAATATCAAAATTGCAAATGTAATAAAAAGTGATATATTCATATGTCCTCTTCTCCTTCATGGTTAGCAGGATCTAAAATGTTAACGATGTATAAGAAAAATGAAGTTAAGATGACCCACAATAACAGCCAAAACAAAACGAAAGGCAAGCCAAGAACGTACGGTTCTATCTTATTTATTACACTTAAACTCCCTATAGCAGGAATTAAACTGAAAAAGTATAACCAAATTCTCCTTTTCATTCTCCTTTCCCCCTTATTCCAATTTTCGACGAAAGATTTTGGCTCATTACCAGTGTGAACGCTTACAAAAACCTCTAGTTCTCATTGGTTTGATTATTGCTATCTCTCCAATTAGCTAATATTGTCTTTGTATCACTCAAACCAATGGAGTGGTTGTGGGTTTAAATTCATATTAATTTGTTTTGTTTCTTGATACTCATCCAGTCCATATGTGCCAATGCTACGACCTATTCCACTATGTTTGTAGCCGCCCCATGGTGCCTGAATGTTTGTGAGGTGATAAGCATTCACCCATGTAATTCCTGAACGAACTTTTTGAATGACACGTAATGCTTTATTACTGTCGGTAGAAAAGACCGCACCAGCTAATCCATAATCAGAGTCGTTTGCTAGACGAATAGCTTCTTCTTCATCTTTGAACTTTTGAATCACAACAACTGGTCCAAAAATTTCTTCCTTAACAATTCGCATATCGCTCGTTACATTGGTAAACACCGTTGGTTCAATGAAGAAACCTTTCTCCATCCCATCTCGCTCAATACGATTACCACCGCAGGCCAATGTAGCCTCTTCTTCTTGACCGATACGGATATATTCAAGAATGCTGTTCATATGATTCTCGCTAACTATTGCACCCGCTTTTGAGCTTTCATCATGTCCGGGGCCAACTTTAATTTGTTGTGCGCGTTTTACGTATTCTTCAACAAACTTATCGTAAATTCCCTCTTGCACTAACACTCGACTTCCAGATGAACACACTTGTCCACTACCATAAAAGATTCCAAATAAAGCATAGTCAACAGCTGTTTCGAAATCAGCATCATCAAAAATAATATTAGGGGATTTCCCGCCAAGTTCTAATGATACTTTCTTCAAGTTTCCAGTCGCCGCATGCATGATACTACGCCCAACTCCTGTGCTTCCTGTAAAGGAGACAACATCCACATCGTCACTTTCAGCAATCGTCTGGCCAACGACGGTTCCACCACCCAGGATTAATTGCGCAACACCTTTCGGTAAATCTGTTTCATCGATTAACTGAAACAGTTTGACAGCTGTTATCGGTGTAATTTCAGCCGGCTTTAATATAATTGAATTTCCTGCCGCAAGTGCTGGAGCTACTTTCCAAACCGCCATTAACAATGGATAGTTCCATGGAACTATTAACCCCGCTACTCCCATTGGTTCTTTCACAATCATCGTTTGTAAATCTTCCATTGCTTCATATATTACACCTGTTTGGTTTTGAATAAGGCCTGCATAATAACGAAAAGCGCTAATTGAGTCGGCAACATCACCCTCTGCTTCCCTTAACACTTTTCCGTTATTTTGTGTTTCTAACTGAGCAATTTCAGCTGCATGTTCTTCCATTTTGTCAGCAATTTGTAGTAATATCGCAGCTCTTTCTTGTGGATTTTTTGAAGACCAAACGCCACTTTCAAAAGTTGCTTTTGCAATTTTAATCGCTTGTTCCACCTCTTCTTTAGTTGCTTTCGGGGCTTTAGCAATCACTTCTTGATTTGCAGGATTAATTACATCAAATAGTTGAGGATTACTTGAATCAATCCATTCTCCATTTATATAAAGCTTTAACTGTTCTGTCATCTGCTTTCCTCCCTAACTGTTTATAAAATTATTTATGTTTATTAGTACTAAAGAATGCAGGTATTGCATAATTCTTAAAAACTGCATAACTTCAACGTTTTGTTTATAACTTATTCAAAGATTTATAGTATTCGAACAGATAAGAACTCAAGTGAGTTTTTTATACTCACATCTATGTGTTTTCTCCTGTTACATTACATTTTCTCTTTACAATTATTTAGGAATGATTAAAAGAGTCTGTTATTTATAACATTTTTTTAAATGTACTTTCCTTTTTATTAGCAAGTTTAAATTATTATTCAGGAATGCCCATTGCTTCCTTGTACTGCTTGTGGAAATGCTTTATGCCATGCTCAGTTGGTGAATAAATCCCATGATCAAAAGCCTTTGTATGAAGCCCAGTTTGCAATAATTCAACGAGATCAAAGTCTTCTTTACGAACTTGATCGACAAATTTAATAAGTTCTTCTTGTTTATCCGTAATTTTATCGGAACTAAAATAGTAGCTGTAAATTGCCAAAGATTGGTTTGGTGAGATAGGTAGTATTTGGCTTGTCGTTATGTTTCCTTCTTCACCAGGATAAATGCTAATCATTAAGTTAGGCCATACCCAATAGAAAAATGCTGGATCTGCTTCTTCTCCTTGTTTCATTTCAGAATATTGACAAGTGTATGTGTTAAACGTGTCGATATTGTAGTTTTCCAAATCAAATGTTTTTGCAAATGCTGGGTGCGCTAATTTACAATGATCACACTCTAAATAATTGTCAACGACTGCTTTCCAATTTGCTTCGATTACCCTTTGAGTCGTTCGGATTCTCTTCAAAGCATTTAAAAACTTATATTGATCAAGACTTTCAACTAGATCGCTATATTCGGATTGAAACGATTTAGCGTTTGGATCTAAGTTTACAAAAATGAGAGATTGGTAAATTTCTAGCTTAACAGGTGTCATGCAATTGTGGTCACCTAAACTATCTTTATCAAAATTTGGTGCACGATTTACTTTTCCGTCTAGTTTGAAAGACCAACCATGGTATGAACAGAGAAATACTTTTTTGTTTCCGGAAGCGCTTTTTTCAACACGTGTACCGCGGTGTGGGCAAATGTTATAAAAGGCATTTACTTTTCCATCGTTGTTTTTGCTAACAATAATGGATTCTCCAGCAATTTCGAAAGTGAAAAAATCGCCTACTTTTTCTAATTGACTCATATGGCCAACGAAGACCCACTTTTTAGAAAAGATATTTTCTTTTTCTTCATCAAAGTATTGTTGTTCCACATAGTTTTTGTAAGACAAAGTCGCATTTGCTTTGTTGCTAAACGTATTGATTGTCATTGTTCTTTCATCCTCCCTATAAAAAAAGCAATTTGATATCTATAGCTCTATATCGCAATTATTGTACCAACTTCGAAAAGACGATAGCATCAAGGCAGAGAAGTTTTTTTACGCTTAGAAATGGGGAAAGTGAGTTTTTCCTAACTCAAATTACGTCTTATTTTTTATAGTAAACGGTTCAGTCGCGATTTTAATCGAATTTGTTGGACATTCCTCTACTGCAATTTCTAATTCTTCTATAAAATCTTCGTGGATCTCGGTATTACCAGCATTTAGATCAAGTACTGAAAAGGAAAGACCTTCTTCATCATGGTCAAATAAATGAGGAGCGTTTTCAGAACATGCGCCGCATGCTATACATGTTTCGCGGTCCACCATCGTATATACTGTCATATCTTTTCCTCCTCATATGATTTTTAGTTTGTTACTTTCTCTTTAAATGTTGTCTCCATCAGGCTTGTGCTATGAAGTGTTTGTTTTTTTGCTTGTGGATCAACGTACATTTTCGCCTCATTGACTGCAATCGGCGCCTCTCCAAATCCTGTTACAATTAGCTTTACTTTTCCTTCGTACGTACAAATATCCCCTACTGCGTAGATCCCTTCAATATTTGTTTCCATCTTCGAGTTTACAACGATTGAATTTTTTTCGATCTCCAATCCCCAGTTTTTTATCGGACCTAGCGAAGAAACGAAACCGTAGTTTACAAGAACATCATCTACCGTTAATTCGATTGTTTCTTCACTTTTGTTGTTTTGAATGATGACTTTCTCTATTTGTACGTCTCCGATTAATTTTGTTGGGACATATGGTGTTAGGATTTCCACACGTGATTTTTTTAACAGATCAACACTATACTCATGTGCCTTAAACGAATCTCTTCTATGAACTAATGTTACTTTTTTTGCAATTGGTTCTAACATAAGCGCCCAATCAACAGCAGAGTCACCGCCGCCGAATATTACAACTTCTTTATTAGCAAACTTCTCAATCGTGTCAACGAAATAATGCAAGTTCTTTCCAACGAAAGTTTCTTCATTTTCCAACTTCATTGTTTTTGGTTGGAACGCACCATTTCCAGCAGTAATAATAATCGTTTTTGAGTAATGCGTTTGTTCATTTGTCGTAAGTTCAAAAACACCATCGTCGCGTCTATAAATCGTTTGGACTGTTTGGCCAAGACAATGATCCACTTTAAACTGATTCATCTGTTCGATGAGGTTATTCACAAGGTTTTGCGCACTTACTTTAGGAAATCCTGCTACATCATAAATAAACTTTTCCGGATAAAGTGCCGATAACTGTCCGCCAAGTTGCGGTAAACTTTCAATAATATTGATGGAGGCTTGTCGCATTCCAGCATAAAATGCGGTGAATAAACCAATGGGACCTCCACCAATTATAGTAATATCATATATTTTGGAATATCCATTCATTAAAAAAACCTCCGTTTTTTGCAATTAGAGTAATTATAAATATCAGACATTTACATTACTTCCTATATCCTATAGAGTAAACTTAGGCACATCATTTATTCATTCACATCAACATCCTCTCTTCACTTAAAAGTCCTTGATGAACGATTCATAAACTTATAAAGCAATTTTCATGCCACTTTTAAGTAAGCTTGATGTTTAGCTAGTTTCGTTATCAAAATGCGTGAACTCTTGATGATTGAACGAACTTAAATTGACTCAATTTGAATTTTATTAGACTCAATTTTAATGAGGGGGAGGTTTTTAAATGTTCGCTAGTTTATCTACTGATCTTGAAATGGAGGCATTGCTCCAAATTTTAGATTATTCGTCGGATGAGATCTTTGTTCTTGATGAAAATAGACGAATTATTTTTGTGAATAATGCATGTGAGCGGCATTACGGATTGAAGAAGTCTGATGTAATCGGAAGATTTAGCGATGAATTATTTAACGAGGGGTATTGGACACCGTCTGTACTTCCTGAAGTATACGAAAAGAAAAGACCCATCTTCATAAAACAAACTACTATCTTAGGTGCTGAATTGCTAACATCTGCTATACCTATAATAAATAAGGATAATGAAATTAAATTAATTGTGACGACAGCCCGAGAATTGCAAAACTATAAAATGCTAAAATTGACGCAGCAAAATAAGATGGATCCTAATCGAGAACCCAATATAATCGAATCGGAGATGATGACAAATAATAAAAAAGTAAAGAAATTGCTTCTATTAGCACAGAGAGTTGCAAAAACCGAATCGACGATCTTAATACAAGGGGAATCAGGAACTGGGAAGGGAGTGCTTGCGCAGCATATTCATAATGCTAGCAATCGTAAATCTCATCCATTCTTAACCATTAATTGTGCGGCGATTCCGGCAGATTTGTTAGAAGCCGAATTATTTGGGTATAGTGCTGGATCTTTCACGGGTGCAAATAAGGGCGGTAAAATCGGATTAATTGAATCAGCAGAAGAAGGCACATTATTTTTAGATGAGATAGGAGAGTTGTCTTTACCCCTTCAAGCAAAATTGCTTCGAGTAATTCAAGATAAGATATTCATTCCGATTGGTAGTGCTAAAGAGAAAAAAGTGAATGTCCGTATTATCGCAGCAACGAATCAAAAGCTTATTGAAATGGTAGAAAAAAAACAGTTCCGCGAAGATTTGTTTTATCGTTTAAATGTGATCGATATTCAATTGCCGTTACTTAGAGAGAGAAAAGAGGATATCATTCCGTTAACGTATAAATTTTTGTATAAATTTAATGTCATGTACGAAACGAATAAAGTTATTTCAGAAAAATGCTTAAAGTTGTTTACGGAGTACTCTTGGCCAGGAAATATTCGACAACTCGAAAATGTCATGGAAAGATTAGTCATTATAAGCGATGACGTCATTGATGTGGAGGACTTACCAGAGTTAATGTACCGTCAAATCGAACAAGTGCATCAAGATTCACCTGCTACGTTGAGAGAAGCGATCGATTTTGTGAAAGAAAAAATGGTGAAAAAGTCATATGAAAAGTATGGTAGTTCTAGAAGAGTGGCAAGTGATTTACAAATTAGTCAAACACAAGCATCGAAACTAATAAGGAAATATTGTGATAAAAATTGATAGCAAGTCAAATCAGAAACAATATATTTAGCTTTTCGATACTCGTCATATCTATTCAATAAAAAACTCGATCACTTACAAAAGCGTACCGTACTAACCTAATTATAGGAGACAAATAAAAACACCTTTCATTGAATAGCGGGTATTTAAACCTGAAATACTCAATCTGGAGGTGTTTTTTCTATGGGGACAAGGGTTCAAAAAATATTATTTAGTTTAAATGGGGTATAGAATGGGACTCCCCCCTTTTAGCATTGAAAGAAGTGTATGAAATATTTATACAATTAAATTTATCTTACTGTTATAAAAATCTAAGGTTGTCCACAACTTCTTTAGCAACTATCCCTACCAACTAATCATTTTAGACCTGTAGAACCAAACTCTTCTTCTCCTCTATCTGATACATTTAGCTCCAAATTAGTTTCAATTAGTTCAACCTCAGGAAGTTTTTTAGCGTATTATCCCTTCCGTTAAGAAGGTATGTTCTACAGCTACCGAAAACACATTTCTTAAAGTAACTTGCTCTGCATTAATCCATGAAGTTATACTGCGCAAAGATGTTGAACTTTAAATGTGCAACATCATATTTAATTGGTTTTTATTTAATTATTTGTAGATTGAGTGAAAATTATTGGTAGTGGTGTTTATATCGTCTGCCCTCCTAGAAACCAGTAGGCGTGATTATCCATATTACCTTCAAAGTTTCTTTTCCAATATTGCGCCAAGCATGGTGTCTATGACTTGGAAAATTAATTGTATCTCCAATATTTAAGATATAAGTATTTGTATCTACGGTAATTTCCATCTGCCCTTCTATAATTATAATACATTCCTCATCACCTGCATGATTATACTGAGAACCACTGCATCCTCCCGGCTCTACTTCACATAAAAGAACCTGTAGTTTTCCCTCTCCTGTTGTCAGCATGTAGTCCGTTAACTTTCCATTTGGATATGGCATTTTTTTTCGTCTATCTTTACGAACGATCGAGACATCCTCAATTATATGTGGATCCACTTCATTGTCACTAAATAGTGCAGAAACAGGTAGATCTAAAGCATCTGCTATTTTTTTTATAGTTGCAACTGAGCCATCCGTCAAACCACGCTCAAATTGGCTGATAAAGCTTGCTGTTAATCCAGTTTTCTTTGCGATTATTTCAATGGTATAGTGTTTTTCTTTACGAATTCTTCTAATATTCTCTCCTAATGATTGGTTATTCATAAAAAACCCTCCTTGACTGAATATTTCGAATATTGTATATTTTAAGCGACACTTAAATTTTAATATTTTTGTAAGTGTTGCTTAAATTATACCATGAATTGGAAACAATCGTTATTTCACTTTTTCTTATCTAAGGGGTTTATTTATTATCTAAAGGAGGGGTTATAATGGGAGAATTTATTTTTACAATAGCTTATGGAGGTTCACTTATTGTTTTGGGCTTTATTACAAGGAGTTATTTAAAAAAAATGGAACAGCTAGCTTCTCAACCAACTATACCTAAAAAAGTTGATAAGGCGGTGTAGTCGATGGTATTTATCATAGGGATCATTGTATCGTTTATTTTATATATTGCTATTGGTGCAATACTATCAAAAAACGTCAAAAATACGGAAGACTTTTATATATCTGGTCGAAGTGGATCAACGTTAATGGTTACAGGGACGTTAGTGGCATCCTTTTTAAGTACTGTATCTTTTATGGGGGAAGCCGGGTTTTCTTATGAAGGTTATCCGATTCCATTATTAATTCTAGTAATTTTTAATGGAAGTGGTTATATATTTGGAGTTTTTCTTTTTGGACGTTATTTAAGAAGAAGTAAATCTCTTACTGTTCCTGAGTACTTCGGGAATCGCTTTAATTCAAGAAAAGTTCGCTTAATTGCTGCGATTACAACAGTTATTGGTATTGCTGCATACTTAGTGGCAGTTACTCAAGGCTCATCTCTTCTATTGTCCGAAATATTCAATATCCCTTATGCCATAGCTATTGTGATTATGTGTATTGTCTTCGCCTCCTTTACGGTAATGTCAGGTGCAAAAGGTGTAATGGTTAATGACACGATCATGTTCTTTATTTTCTCGTTAGCAGCTTATGTGTCTTTTCCATTCATCATCAAAGCTACTGGCGGTTTCCCTGCTGCAATTATGAAAGCTGCTAATAATGTAGAAAAACCCAATATCTTTAGCTGGCACGGTGTTACCGGATCAGGCGCCTATATGGGGTCGCCAACTGATGTATTAATATGGGCAGTTATAATGGGACTCGTATGGGGTTCTGTAGTAGCGATTAGTCCATGGCAAAGCAGTCGATACTTAATGGCCAAAAATGAGCATGTAGCCATTCGTTCAGGTGTTTGGGCAACTATTTCGATTTTTACGATTTATATATTCTTACATTCTAGTATGGCGATGATCAACAATGTGAATTCCTCTATTCACCCTACGGAAAAAGTATTTATTTGGGCAGCAATGCATCTTGTCCCTTCTTGGCTTGGAGTAATCATTGTAAGCGGCATTATGGCAGCAGCTCTTTCATCATGTGCAACATTTTTACAACTTATCGGTAGTAGTATCGCTAATGATATCATTCAACCATTTAGTAAGAAGAAATATAGTGATCAGAAACTACTGAGTTTTAGTCGAATTTCAATGATTATGGTGACGCTTATCATTCTAATAATTGGTATATGGCAACCTCCTGCTGTCATGTGGATTGGCTATTTTGCAGCAACTCTTTTTGCAGCATCATGGGGACCTGTTGCTTTTTCAAGTGTATTTTCAAAAACTGTAACAAGTCTTGGTGCTTTCTGGAGCATTATTGCAGGTTTTTTAGGAGTAATTGCTGGAGAAGCGATCGGTACATTAATTAAGTTACCTATTTACCTCCATCCAGTAATTATAGGATTTATCCTTAGCTCTATTACTCTGTATGTAGTTTCTAAATTTGGTGTTATTACCGAGGAAGAAGTTTCATATCAACGAATGCTTCATCAACAACCAATGGAAGAAAATGAGAAACGAGAAATGGCAATTACAAAACGATACCCTACTTATTTAATCATAAGTGGAATCGCTGTCGTAATTATCACATTTGTTTTCTATTATTGGCCTATCTCACATGCTTAAAAGAAGGAGGATTTGCTATGTCAGTATTTAAATATTTATTTACACCTGTTGAAATTGGAAATACGACAATCAAAAATCGTATTTTATCAACAGCACATCAAACAAATCACGTATTGGACGGTATTCCTACAGATGATTTAATTGCTTATCATGTTACTCGTGCAAGAGGTGGTCTTGGTTTGATTATTTTAGAAGCTGGTGCAGTGCATTCGTCTGGTCTTTTAACGACACATACAATTGCTGCTTTTGATCCTAGTATTAAAGAAATCTATCGTAAGTTGATAGAGAAAGTTTCTCCATATGATACGAAAGTGTTTGCACAACTTTTTCACGGTGGACGTGAAATTGTGTCCAGTAATTATCGATCTGCTGCACTAGCTCCCTCTTCTATCCCAAGTCTGCGTTTTGGCACAATGCCACGGCCAATGTCAGTCTCAGAAATTCAAGAGGTGATCACAGGTTTTGCTAAGTCAGCGCGCAATGCAAAGGATGGCGGACTACACGGTGTTGAGGTTTGTTGTTCCCATGGGTATTTACCTGCACAATTTTGGAGTGAACAAACCAATAAACGCAACGATGAATATGGTGGAAGCTTTGAAAATCGTATGCGTTTTATAGTAGAAACAATACAAGCAATATGGGAAGAAGTTGGCGAAGATTTTACTGTAGGAATTCGAATGAGTTCTGATGAGATGACAATGGATGGATTAACTATTAAAGACTCCATTAAAATTGCAGAGTATTTGACGGATAAAGTTCGTGTTGATTTTATTAATATTACTGCTGGCGATTCCAGTACTTATGCAGGTTCTACTCACATTGTTCCGCCGGCTCCGATGAAACAGGCTTACTTGGCCCCTGATAGCTTTAAAATACGTCTAGAAGCAGCAGTCCATGTGTTCGTTGGTTCACGAATTGTCGATCCGATTCAAGGTGAAAAAATTATTAGTAGTGGTCGAGCGGATATGGTTGGAATGACACGTGCTACTATTGTCGATCCTGATATGCCAAATAAGGCAAATAATGGTGAACATCAAATGATAAATGCTTGCATTGGTTGTCTACAAGCATGCATTGGACATTATCATAAAGATTTACCAATTGGTTGTGTTCAAAATCCACAAGTAGGTAACGAAGTATTCTTTGAGCGCGTTCTTCAGCAAAATAACCCTTCTAGAAAAGTACTAATTATTGGCGCTGGACCTGGTGGACTTGAGGCAGCCATAACTGCGGATACTATGGGTTATGATGTAACAGTGGTGGATCAATCGGATCGTATTGGTGGGTCGCTTAATTTGATGCTACTTGCCCCACAACGAAATGAAATGGCTTCAGCGATGCTCGATAATTTTTCACGCCAACTGGCATTGACTAATATCCAACTAAAGCTTAATACAAAGTTGTCTCCAAAGGAAATTGAAGATTTTAAGGCGGATGCAATTATTTGTGCAGTTGGTTCACGACCTTATATTCCTAATGTCGAAGGAGTAATGGATGAGAGAGTGATATTAATTGATGATGTATTTAAGAAAAACATTTTTAAAAAGAACGAAAAGGCAGTAGTATTTGATTTTAAAGGAGATTGGGCTGCGCTAGAGGCAAGCCTTTATTTAGCAGAAAAGGGTTGTCAAGTAACACTTGTTACTGCGCGTTTATATATTGCAGAAGATGTACATCAGTATTTACGAAATGAATATATGAAATACTTATACGAGGCAAATATCGAAATGATTACACATCACGATTTTGGTGGAATCTCGAAAGATGGAATTTACATGCGTAATCTATTTACACATGAGAAAAGATTAATAAATGCTGATCATGTTATTTTAGCTGTTGGAAGAATACCAAACACAGAACTGTTTGAGACAATAAAGAACATGGCTCCTTATGTAGCTCAAATTGGTGATTGTCTCGCACCAAGAACGATTGAAGAAGCAACGTTGGAAGGTTTAACAACTGTTACTCAAATTGAAGAACAAATAACTAATGCTTTGAATTTAAATAAATAGTTTAAACCTTGGTATCTTACAAACGTAAAACACTCTTATCTAAATATAGATAAGGGTGTTTTACATCTATTATTAAACTCCTTCTTTACAATAAGAATCTAAAATATTTGAATCATTAAGTCTCCCTCTTTTGTACCGATTGATTCGGGATGAAATTGCAAGCCAAATACCGGGATATTTCGTATGCTGAATGGCCATAATCTCTTGATCATCTTCAGCAATTGCTGCAATTTGCAGTTCAGCAGGAAGTGTTTTTATAGATTACAATTACTAGTGAATGATATCGCATAAAAGGAACTGACTTTGGACAATACTTAAATAGTCCAGCATTTGTATGATTAAGCACGTTTTATTCCTATTGTTAATAGTAATAGAAAAGCTGAAACCAAAATCATTACATTTCGAATTTCCCTAGTATAGCAACAATCTGTGCGAAAAGAGATATCTAAAAGAAGGAAAAATGGCTTAAAATTTTCAAAACAGAAAGTGAACATAATGTTTGTCACTTACGTATGTATTGCTTATGTGAATATTTTTTATAGTATTGGCAAATATACTGTAAACGACATTACAACAATATGTAAGAATAATCCCCTTTTGAACATTAAATTATAGGAACCAACCGTTGAAAAATTATGAATAAACTATTTATTTTATGTAAACTAAAACAAAAGAAGTGGAGGCTTTCCTATTGTTTGTGTATGGACAAGAACTTCTAGTTTTTTTAAATTATTGAGCCAAGAAATTTTAGACATGTACATTAAAAATAACGCTATGAGACGAATCGAGATTCAGTATCACGTACAGTTACCCATCTCGATCACTCTCACAGCGCACAATAAAAGCCTTCCATGTTTCTCGATTTTACATAATTTAGGGTGAATACCTCCTTGATTTTCTACAACTATAGACTAAAGCTTTTCCTAATTTCTTCAATATTTAATACTAAGCGTATTTTTCGGTTTCACTTTAGTCTTCTATTAGATTTTGCAAGATCATAAACAATGCACCTATACTATTTCCTTTCAAAAACAAAAATTGGACTTATGAAACTGATTCAATTAATAAATTATTTGAACTTTTAACTAGAAAGTCACCTATTAAATAAACACTATATAGCATAATATAACAAGAATATTTGATAAGAATCATACATATATTGATTTTAGTATTTCATTAAAACAGAAGTCTATTATTATCCTAATGATGGGATTATATTATAAGCGGAAATTTTCTATAAAGATAGGATGATGACAATTATTGAAAAATCGGTTCTTGCTATGGTTATTTTACGTGTATTGTCTGGAAGTATTGAAGTAAGTGCTGGATTGTTGATGCTAAAGTTGAATAATTTAGAAAAAGCATTCTATATTAATACAATGCTTGCTTTGGTTGGTCCAACAGTTTTAATCGTAACGACAGCAATTGCATTATTTGGACTAGCTGATAAAATTCCAGTGGCGAGAATCATTTGCCTATTTACAGGAATTACACTTATTCTTATTAGCTCACATATTAAGTAATAACGAAGTATTCCCGAAAAAAGTAATAAATCAAGTAGTTCAAAAAAAATAAAATTCTCCAAAGAGTTTGTTTTACAATGGATGTTAATTAAATCCTAATAATGTTCAATAGTTTGCTGTAGCGTGTGACGACGCTACGTTTTTATGTATAAGTAATCTCTACTTGGACAAAGTGTATCGCACGTACTGATTCGGTTGTGGCGTTGGTTGACCGTCACATCCTCCCTCATTCAGGGTCAACTTAACTCAGTGATTTATAATTTCTTTTCTCGTATTGTTTAGTAACATTACACTGCATCAGGTAGTTTTCTACTTGAATAAAGAATGAATCTTTAAAGCAACTTCTTTCGGCTTAACATCGATCATCAACATTTTTTCGACCTCTACCTATATTGGTAAATAAGTTCCTCTATCTTTGTTTTTGTCAGTGTACTCTTCATCTTGCCCAGTTCCAAAATCACCTCCAATTATTTCCGATAAGAAAAAATATTGATTGCCATTAAATTTTACTTCTGCGATACAATCCTTGATCCTTACCTTTATACCTAACTCTTCTAGTGTTCTTGCTGCATCTGCTGGCTTAGGTTACATTTTTGTCTAACAATTGGAAGTGCAATTAATTGTTACGGTGAATATTTTATTCGTCTTAAGGAGAATCTAGATTAAACGATAATTGGTATTATTTAAACGAATAATTCCCTTTTGAACGATAAATTATAGGAAGCTTTCGATAATTAGGTATCTATATTATGTAAACTAAAATTATTTGGCGTGAAGGAGGGCTTAAATACGTCAATTCCCCATAATATCTGTACTTTTGTATATGGCCAAGAATGTCCAGACAACTAAAATTACTATTGAGGAGAGGATAAAAGAAATCAATAAATATCAAAAAGCATAAGCTTTTTACGCCTACGCTTTTTCAAAAATTAATGTTAAGACAACATCGTTATTCTTTTACAAGCTATTTTTGCTGCTGGAATTTCAACACCAGCACCAAGTGCTGTATCTACTGATTCTCCCCAAGAACCACTGCTAGCCTTTATTTCTTTCCCTGCTGTCAAAACTCCCTCTGCTACAATTTCAACACAATCATAATAGTCTGGATTAGGATTACTTTCAAGATACTGTGCAGCTAATTCGTCTGCTTTCTTTTGTATTGAAAGTCGACCTTGTTCAGCCAATGAACTAAAAATACTCTCAGCTTGCCCACCAAAATGTACTATTTCGTCGTTAATGTCTTGACCAGTACGATGTATTTCTCCCATTTCAGATGACATATATAGTCCTCCCAATCCTTGAAATTTGAACTTTTTAAGTTCACAAATATTTTATCCAACTGAGATTGATCTTATCCATCAACAACTATTTCTTTTTGGTAAGGCTTGAATAATAGCTGAGAAATATAATTTTTAATCATAATTAGGTTCCCATTCACGGATAAATTCTTTTGAATCATCTTCATCCCAATTTTTAACAATTTATATTTCAATCCTACTCGGACTCTCCGACAGTGCAGTCAGGGGAAATCACATCCCACTTTCCAAGCAGCGTCAAACCAGCTGCTTTAGCTAGGAATGTAGAGGCTTCGTTATCGAGCTGGCATCTATACTGTGGTTCGTACCCCTGCTCAAAGGCGTACTTGCAGATTGAACGTACCACTTTGCGAGCATGACCTTTTCCTCTAAAATGTGTCAGAGTCAGTACGCCGAGATCCGCAATTTGCACATCTTCTTCCCAAGGATACATGCTGGCAGCGCATACTAGGCGATTTTGCTCAAAAGAGCCGAATACCGCCCAGTGATCCAACTCGACATAAGCATCATCTAAGTCTTGTTCAGTAGCGGAAGACTCGAACTCTGAGAAAATCGCACCATCTTGCTCTTTTAATTGACGCAATGTACCTCCTAGGCTTTCTTGCAGCAAGACATTCTTTTCTCCTTCTGAAAAATAAAAAAGATAATCTGCGCCATGCAATGTGACTCCTGCTTCATTTAATTTCTGGCGGAAGATCAGCTCAGACAGTTCTTGTCCTTTAGTAAGGTCTAACTTTTCGGCCATCTCAGGCGACAAGACTGCCAAAATCCGGCCGTCAGTAGTTTCCAGCACCATGATCCGACTGTCTTCGCTCAGATCAGGGTTAATGGTGACCGTAAAGATTTCATCATTGTAGATAACGTCTCCGTTTAAAAATTGCGACTTCCAATAGTCAGTTATCGTTTGTGAAAATAAAGACATGCATATTGCCCCCTATAGTTAAAATTTTATTCAAAATACCATATTTTCTCTATTGCTTTCTAATCCTTTTTTCTAACTTCTTTTCATAGGTCCTTCACCTAATTCTAGTAAACATTTGCATCAAAATTGTAATTATTTAATCATGCACTCCAATTCTTTGAATTTTATCAACTAAGCATTTTTTCTGGAATTCACTCTAAAAAGACACCTAGAACGAATCAGTATTAATATAAAGCTTCACACAATGTGAAGCTCAAGTCTTTTCTGGATAAAAAATATGGACAGCCAATACAAGACGGTCGTGATGTTACGCCAACAAACTTCTTCACCACGTCTATCATAAGCAACAACTATCCTTCAAATTAGCAATTTTTATAGCTATACCTACTTCAGTGACATATTTATCGCTATCTAATGTAATAAACTCATCTGTATAATATTTTTCTATAAAAGGACCCTCTAAAAGATATCCATTTGAATGAGCCCAGTCATATAAGGCATTATAGGCATAATTAATATTGTCATAATTACCTATATGTATTGTATAGATATAATTTGTTTCCTCAAAAAATTTTATTCTAGTATCTTTTAATTCCTCTTCTACTATTATTGGTTGACATACTTCTATATCATATCGAGAATAATCCCCATCCTTCATTGAATGAAAAATCGCAAAATGTTTGCCGTTCAAAATTGGATCTCAATAAAATGGTGACTACTATTCTTTGTCTCACTAATTTCATTTATGAAAAATGGACAATTCTATATAATAGATGAGGATACAAGACAAAAATCTATTTAAATGTGGGGTGTATAAATAATAAATTGTTCCATTTTAGATTTATATGTTTATCCTCAAAATGGAATTTTTTTAATTATGCAACTAATGCACCCTTTAAACTAATAAAGATATCCTAATAAATCGATCTTGCCATTTTATTTTGCCTACTTCTTTAATTCTCATCTCCTTATGTGGTGCCCTTCACTATTCTAAAATTTAGCCCTTTTTTTGAATAAGCATTTACTTAAACAGTATATCCCTTGAAGGTATACAGTTTTTCAAATAACTTTAGTCCTTTTAAAAAAGCGTTCCTGTTTATTACAGAAACGCTCTTTAGTTTAAGATGCCGACCACAAGTTAACATTCTATTAAGATATGTAAATAACTCGAAAAAACAATTAGAGGATATTCCTCTGAGCTTTTTGATTCTTTCCTTCTTAAACTAGTTCACAATTTTCATTAATACTAGAATAAAGCACTTACAATTAGAGAGATGCACTCTAATAACAAGTAATGGACGACTTAGATGCTCGATTTTCTTATGACTAGCTCTGCCAATAATAAATTAAGAATAAAGGCCGACCAAACTGCAAACGTATAAGACAAACCATATTGAAGACCAACACCATAATGAAAAATCGCCATAATTAAGTAAATCGTTAAATTGGCAAACGTTAAAAAGAAGCTTCTTAGTACCCAATTTCGATGTTGTCTCACTTGCCCTTTTCGTATAAAACGATAACCATTTATCGTCGTAAGCAACCAGAGTGTATTTAAGATTAAAAAGCCAATGACACTCCACACTCCCCCATTTGCATAAAACGATACATAATAACCTGGAATTATATTGAATACAATTGCTACTACATAGATGCGGCCATTCCACCGGTGTAGCACAGGCCTCTTCTTTCTAATACTTTCCGAAAGACCTAATGGACCGGTAATCAAAGTAATAATTGCTAAGACAATATGCAGTTGAATCGTAACGGCCCATAAATCTACATTTGGAAGTTCTACTTCCTTGTTCAAAAGCAATGTCGAGAAGGTCGGGTCGACCATAAAATTCTTAGATGCTGTATGCAAAATCCACATCACAGCAATAACAGATAGACTAATGACTAAACCTTGTCTACTTCTCATTTGTTACTTCCTCTCCATTTGTAAGAGCGACCGTAAAAATCATACCTTCACTAGGTTGAGAAAGATATTTTCCCATGGTAATTCTACGATTTTTTGGACAATAGACTGTCCTAGCTGTTACCTTTTTTCTGTCGATTACTTGAGCGGTCACTTTTATAAAATTGTTCAAAGATCCGATTTGTACTTCTTCGGTCATACCAATTCCGGTATACTTAATCTTTAAAACTATAGCAAAAATTAATAATATTGAAGACTTAACTCACATTAATACTTGAAAGTGGTCATGATCAGATACCTTTTACCTCAATCCCCCCCTCATACTACTATTTAGAAGGTACTGATTTATCTGTGATTTATACATCGGGCTCCCGTTTTGCAAACTCTTGTAACATTCCTCTTATTTGTTCTACCAATAAAGTAGGTGCTTTCTTTGGTGAACCCGCGTCAAACGGAGGTTGAGGATCGTATTCCAAAATTAGTTGAACACCTTTACTCATATCTTCTCCTAACTCCCAAGCTATTAATTGGAGTGCCATATCAATACCAGAGGAGACACCAGCTGCTGTAACGATTTTGCCCTGACGAACCACTCTCTCATCGGTTGGAATGGTTCCAAGTGATTTGAGCAGGTCGAAGGATCCCCAATGACCAGTTGCTTTGGTTCCATTTAACAAGCCTGCGGCGCTCAAAATCAAAGATCCGTTACAAACTGACGTAGTCCATTTTGAAGTTTCATGTATTTGGCGAATCCAATTTAACGTTTCTTTGTCATTCATTGGAGCTCTATAATTTGGCGGACTGCAACCTGGAACAACAAGAATATCAGTTGAAGTAACTTCAGAAAAACTGTAATCTGCATGCAAATAACCCATATTTGAGTCCAGTTTAATTAACCCTTTTTTCTTAGCGACAAACTTCACTTCATAGTTCATTGAAGCAGCAAATACCTCGTATGGACCAATTGCATCTAATGCTGTGATTCCATCGAAAAGCATAATTGCGATTTTCATAATGATTTCTCCTTAGTTTAATTAAATTTGTTTTTCATATTAATTTCATGATATGTATCGATGATATTGTAAGAAAGTTATATGTTAATCAAATAGTATTTCTAATACCAGCTCCTATTAGTGAATTTCACAAAGAGACCATTCAGTCTCTTTTAATATAACTTACTATATGTTAATGTACAACTAATACATGTTACAAATTCTCAACAATAATAAGTAATGGAGGATATCATGCGAAAAGGTGAACAAACACGAAAGCACATCATCCTAAAATCGGCAGAATTATTTAATCAGAAAGGGTATGCTGGCTGTTCAATGAATGACATTATGGAGGCTACAGGACTGCAAAAAGGGGGAATTTATCGCAATTTCAAAAGTAAAGATGAGATTGCTTTAGAGGCGTTTGATTACGCTATTGATACTGTCTCACAACATTTTTCTGAAGCATTACACGAAACTAATACAGTATCAGAAAAAATCGGTGCTTTTTTTAATGTATATGAAGATGTAATAAATAATCCACCAATAAAAGGGGGATGTCCGTTGCTGAATACTGCCGTAGACAGTGATGATACCAATCCACAATTAAGAGAAAAGGCACTTCGTGTTTTCCATACATATCTCGAAATGATTGAAGAGATTATCGAAGAAGGTATTCAAAACGGAGAGTTAAAACCTAATATCGATACAAAGGCGGTTGCCTCCTTTATTGTTGCAATTTTTGAGGGAAGTATTATGGCTAGCAAACTAGAAAGAAATAATATACATGTTGCCTACAGTAAGCAGCAGATACTACATTATTTATCTATGCTACAAACTGACGCATATATATAAAGATTTTGATCTGTTTTTTTAAAACTGTACTGATAGGAATAAAATCTAGACTATGATCCTAATTACATGTATCTCGGCTGTCCCTCTAAAAAAGTCGATTCCTTTCCTTAACGAACAGAAGTCGTTTGTTTAATTTCATAGATGCTTATACCACTAAGTAAAGGTTGTTCTCTCAAGTCATGGCAATACAACTTCTGCTGCATACCGTACAGCCCATTCCAAAAATCCAATAATACATTTGATATTTATCAGTCTCTATATGTTTTGGGTTGATACGGTTTGCTAAATTATCTTCGAGTGGAATAAACATTTGTTTAGCGACGGTTGGTGAAGTAGTCGGTGCTTCTACAGGGGTATTGCAGGAATCTTGATTTTGAACTATCACAACACCTCTTTATTTCTTGATTATTTTTATCAGCATGATTATTTGAATTACAATATTTATCTGCCATCCCTATCCCTCTAATCTATATGTTTAGCACAACATGCAACATCAGATTAAACATCTTCTAATACGATATTAAACATTTCAAGTAACTCTCGAATGCGCTCATTTCTCAAGCTATAATAACAGTATTTTCCTTCGTTTCGAACCCAAGCTATGTGTTGCGAAATATTTGAATGATTGCCTTTATCTGCGAAGCGGTTTTTTCCCTATCTTTAATACATTCTAAAATTTGAAGTCGTACCTTATTTGAAAATCATGTATTAGCTTAATTTTTAAATCGATAGAATTATGTGTCATAAATTCTCCTCCAATTCATATTAGATAGAACTAATATATGTATCAAAATTATTTCAAAAAAGTAGGCAGTTTATGCTGTCACCTATTAAATACAGCAACATTCTTATACATTAACTTGTCCCTAATATGTGTTAAAACATTTAAAAAACTCTGATCATAATTGATGAAAACTACTTGACGTGTGAGAAGGAGTTGTTATAATGACGTTATTATATGAACAAATGAACATATATTAATTTAAAGTAGGATGTGGGATAAAGAAATGTTAGATGTTATTGTGATTGGTGCTGGGCAAGCTGGATTAAGTATGGGGTATTATTTGCAACAAGGAGGCTCTAATTTTGTAATACTTGATGGAGAAAAAAGACTTGGAGATTCTAAAGTGTACCCTTTGTAAAGGACATTTTGAAAAAAAGCTAAGCAACCTTTTGAAGCTGCTGTCTGTATTTTGCAGGCGGCAGCTTTTTCAAGTT
>NZ_JBIWFQ010000024.1:0-87574 GCF_044763105.1 Lysinibacillus sp. NPDC096212
CACACCCGTTCCCATACCGAACACGGAAGTTAAGCTCTTTAGCGCCGATGGTAGTTGGGGGCTTCCCCCTGTGAGAGTAGGACGTCGCTAGGCACCTGAAAAAGCCGAGGATTTATTCCTCGGCTTTTTTATTTGCAATTTTTCAGCAGATTAACCCAAATAATACCATGAAATGGTTGTGGTTTCTGCCGACTATCTAGCCAAAGGTGAAAAATAGACGATGGAGCAAAATATCAAGCACCAGCTGACGAAGATGCAGGACCTAGAGATTTGTTTGGAATAAAGTTTGATTAAAATGCTTTCTTTTCCGGTAATTTAGTATACGGATTTTATAAATAAGTTTGATTTTTATTTGTAGTTCTTGTTGGACTAAAGAGCGGCATAAGGATACTCTGCCTTTTTAACCTCAAGCGTGTGAAGAGCGCTAGCCCAACGGTAGGTGGGAGATGAATTTCGGTTTAGCATAGCCAAAAACTTTTGATAACTAGCTATATGAAGTTCTTGGATCACTCGATATATGAGGTTGCTGGAAAGAAAATAGAGTGCGAAAACCAAGCGATTCGGTTCCTGTGTAAAATATCTAACGTACCAAAAGAGCGTCCACACGTTGGACATCTAGGGTCAGAACACTCCGAAGTAACGCTCAGGGAGACAAAAGGTTGCTTTCGTCGTGGAACTGGGAAGCTCTCACTTTAAGCTTTGCTAAGTGGCGAGCAGTTCACATTCGTTTGAGGTCTCCTTTAATGATTGAGTACATATATAAATCATCAAATTTTCCACAAGTATATTCATAATGCCTCAATAAACCTTCTCTTTTAAAGCCCTGATTTTCTACTAATTTTTGTGATGATAAATTCGCAGGATCAATTAGCGCCTCAATTCGTTCCATTTCAAAATGTTTATAGCCATATTTAATAACAGCTTCTAAAGCTTCACCAGCTATTCCTTGGCCCCAATATTTTTTATTTAATTCAAACCCTATTTCAGCTCGATAATGTTTAGGGTGCATATTAAGAAAGCCGCAACTACCTATAACAACACCAATATTTTTCTGTGTAATTCCCCACCTTATACCTGTACCTTCTTCCAATATAGATTTATACCATCTTATTTCGCTCAAGACGTCATTTGGGGATTCGTATGGTTCTAACCCCATATATTTAACAACGTCTTTATCTGATAGGTATTTATACATATCGTTAGCATCCTCTGGTGTCACTTCTTTTAAAATTAACCTTTCTGTTTCTATGATCGGAAATTTACTCATCATACAGTCTCCCTTTATAAATATTGGATTTAATAATCTTATAATATATTCTATTCTAGAATTTCTCACTTACATTATGACCAAACTATGCCCTTACGCAGCTAAACTGCATCGTTAGTAAAAAGCATCTCAAGTTGTAGAAACAACTTTGATAGCGCAATATGAAAAATAGCGACTTCTACAACTCAAGATTGTAGGAATTTTTATTATATTACTGGTATTATTTTTTTAGATTTGATAATTCATAGTTAATAACTTCCTTTATCTTATCGTTTCCAATTGCTCCATTATGGAATGTATTAGAATCGCTCCAGTAAAGCTGTCTAAATGAAACACCATTATTAAGTTCAATCCCCAAAAATATACGTGTACCTTCTAGCTTACCTACATCAATTAATGATTGTACATCTTCTAATTTTAATTCATAAAATGCGGCTAGGAACGTATCCTTGGAAGACTGTGAGAATGTGTGTATTCTCTTGCCATCTTCAGTGCTTTCAAAATAGATATTCTTCACCAACTTATCCATAGGGTAAAGTTCTCCTGCTGTTTTTGCCATTTTATTTGTGTTGGCTACATAAACATCATCATTTGCAGCAACAATCAAGGAAGTTGGATATCCTTTTATTTCAGAAATGATTGTTCCTTCTTTTAAATATGTCGCATCACCATTTTGCATCTTGTGATTACTGCATGCACTGTCAGCCATCTTATATGTCACTTTACCAAGTTCTTTACCTTTTTCAATCGTTATAGGGAGATTTTCATTTGCTGGCTCTGGAAAATAATGGGCATATTCTATATCATTAATCATCAGCACATCCACCCATTCAATTATCGCATCAGGACATCCTTTATGAAAAGTGAAGTTACTGCAAGAAGATAACAACAAAGCAAATACAGAAATCAATAGCATATTTTTAAAAACTTTCAACATAACACCTCCTAGTTATTAGACACTTATCACAGATTTAAGTTACAATTAAAATAGGAATATTCAGATTTATTCTTAGGGATGGAAATCGACACACCTGCAACGTTTTAACTTAAAATCCGCTGAATACGATAAAAAAATAAGAATAGAAAGCTTTCTACTAGATTGTACTACGCAAGAGTGTAGTCGTTTGATACAATAAAATCATAGTATTCAAGATAGAAACGGCGGGTGTTCGTATGGTTAGTGATATTTTAATAGAAATTGTAACAGCGATTGGCCGCTTTTTAATCAACCCATTAATGTATATCGCAATTTTATTTGCGGTTTTATTAGGTTATAGTCGTGTAAAGCAGGAGCGGAAATTTTTTAATAGACGTATTATTTGGGGTTGGACAGAGCTAATTGGTCAATGGAAATATGGGTGGCTAAATGCCCTCCTCATTTCACTAATAAGTGTTGGGTTAGGTTTAACAGTACCTAAAGCCTTTTTAATGATTTTAATCGCTATTTCTGCGTTGGCATTATTATTGTTCTTCATTAATGCACTTTCACCTATTTATACAATGGGGCTTGCGACATTAGCAATGTGGTTGATGTACCATTATAATTGGACATATTCTTGGTGGAAAATCTCTTTAGAAGGTGTAAATTTACTTGATGGTTCCATTATAACGATTACGATTTTAGCAGGTCTATGTGTGATTGCTGAGGGTATGTTAATTCGCCGAACAGCAATGAAGATAACGACACCGAGAGTTGAAAAGACGAAGCGAGGTATGCAGGCAATTGTCTATCGTTCAAGAAATGTATGGGTATTGCCAATTTTCTTTGTAATACCTGGTGATATTATTCCGGTAGATTTCCCTTACTGGCCGCAATTTACATTAGGAGAGAGTACCTTTTCACTCGTACTATTTCCACTTGTTATAGGCTTTTCAAAGCTTACTAGAAAAGAATTACCGACTTTGCAATTGCCTAAAATTGGCAGAGTAGTGCTAATACTAGGTCAGTTAATTTTAATAGGTGGACTTGCTGCAGCGCTGGAGCCATTTATTGGCATTATCACGTTGGCAATTGGTGTAGTGATTCGTATCATCATTTCAATCTTCTACGCGCTGCAGGATAAAACGGACATTTATGCGGTTGCACCAAGTTCAAAGGGCGCTATTATTGCGGCAGTTTTACCTGATTCACCAGCTGAAAAAATGGGCTTACTGGCAGGGGAATGTATTCGTAAAGTAAACGGTCAGGCCATTTTTACTGAAAATGATTTATACGAGGCTTTGCAATTAAATGCTGCCCATTGTCGTCTAGAAGTAGTAGATCGCAACAATGAAATACGCTTAACACAGCATGTTATCTATAACAATGATCATTATCGTATTGGATTATTACTAGCTGAGCCGAGGGATATTTGATGGATGTTTTCGGGAAAATGATGTTAGCGTTATTTTTACCAGCTTTACTCGTATTATTGTTTACTAGAATTACGTTTAATCGGTATGTCGCTTTAATATTGGCAATTGCTCTTATTGCGGCATCTGTCTATGCAGGTTATACTTCGCCGCCTATTATCTTCGTAATCGATGCATTTTCGTTAACAGTAGGCTTTTGGCTAGCGAGTAAAATGAAAAAAAACAAAAATTAATATAAAAGGTCAGTCAAAAGTGATAGCTTTCTCACTTTTAAGACTGACCTTTTTACATGAAAAACCTTACGGCTGCCATAATGATAACCCCTGCTACAACTGTAATAGATAAGCTTTTGGTAACAAGTGCAATCATAAGCGTTGGCACAAAGGTAATAAATACGGGCCAATTGAGTGTAACAATTTTTCCGCTTTCTGTATCCAATAAGTTTTCGATGACAAGAGCACTCAAAATACAAACTGGGATAAAGCTTAGCCATTTTAATACAACCTCAGGTAGCTTCACATTTCGGACGAATATAAACGGAATAATACGTGGTAGCCAGGTGACAAGTGCACAGCCAATGATGAGCCATACCATAGTAGCAGTTGTCGTCATTTATCTGTCACCACCCCTATAGTTGCTACAATAACTGTTGAAAGAAGAACAGCCACATGCGAAGGCATAATATAAGAAAGACCATACATAATAACAACCATATAGCCGATTAATATAAGATAATGCATTATTTTACTTTTACCTACACTGTTAAGCTGGAGAACAAGAAGTGCCACAAACATAGCAATCAATGCGAAATCTAAGCCCCATTTTTCAGGAGTTGCTACCCATTGTCCTAAATATGCACCAGTTACACAAGATAGAATCCAAAATGAGTAAGCAGTTATGTTCAGCCCATCCATCCATTTGCCATGTAATTTACCGGTTTGCATTTGCTTTGTAACGGCTACACCAAATGTTTCGTCCGTCAATAATGTGCCGAAACCAATATTTCTTAGCATGGAATAGCGTGTAAAATGAGGAGCTAATGTTAAACTCATTAATAAATGGCGTAGATTTACAACAAAAATGGTTACAATAATAGCAGAAGCAGGGCTATTCGTTAAAAGAAGTGCACAAAAAATAAATTGTGCGGAGCCTGCGTAAATGAGTATCGTTAAAAGCGCAATTTCGAGTACAGATAACCCAGAAGCGGAACCTACAACACCGAAAGCGAGTCCTATGCTAATATATCCGAGTAAGGTGGGGACACAATCTTTAACGCCTTGTAAAAAGCTATCGTCTGGCGTGTTTGCTGTTTCATTCTGAAAATCGGTTGTACTTGTCATAAATAGATCGTCCCTTCTTATAAATTTCCATGTATAATAATGGTGGAATAGTCTGATAGTTCGTGATGTTTATTAAAGTATACATATGTCTTATAAAATAAACAATAGAAATTGGTGAATAAAAATGGAGCAAATGAGTCGAAATTTGGCATTTCAATTAAAGAGGATCCGGCAGCAACGTCATTTAAGCTTAGATGATGTTGCCAAAGCTACAGGGGTAAGTAAAGCTCAACTTGCCCAAATTGAAAAAGGAGAGGCAAATCCTACAGTATCAACGATTTGGAAAATTGCTGCAGGAATGCGCACTTCATTTTCTTCATTATTACAAGCACCAACAGCACACTTTATGAAATATAGTAGTAAGGATGCGCCACGTGTAGATGAAGATGAGGGACGATATCGTGTGTATTCCATCATTCCTTATAATCCAGATCGTGGCTGGGAACTTTATAGGGTTGAAATGGAGCCCGGTGCTTTCAGGAGAAGTGAAGCCCATACAGAAGGGGTAGAAGAAACTGTGACTGTAATCCAAGGGCAGGCCATTATTTCTGCTGGTGAGATGCATGAATTACTAGAAGAAGGGGATACACTAGTATTCTCAGGACATCAGCCACATGAGTATAAAAATACTTCGGAAAAGTTAACGATTTTACATTTAATTTTGCAATATAAATAGAGGTGTCGATTTTGAGTGAATGGTTTACTGTAGATAATATTGAGCAAATTGCGGCACAATATCGAACGCTTGGCCCAATCATTGGTTTATTTTTAACGTTTATAGAGGCGTTTTTTCCGTTTTTACCTCTGGTCGTGTTCGTTGTCGCCAATGCGAGCGCATTTGGTTTATGGTTAGGTTTTTTATTATCATGGATAGGATCTGTAGCGGGGTCATATGCAGTATTTTTGCTTGTCCGACATTTTGGCAACCATCCAAGGCTTCGATTTGTAACAGGCAGTAAAAAAGTAGAGAAGCTAATTAAATGGGTAGATATGAATGGTATTAGTCCATTATTCGTGTTACTTTGTTTTCCTTTTACACCCTCAATCATTGTAAATATTGTAGCGGGGCTATCCCATATTCATAAAAAGTATTATTTTGTAGTGTTATTGGCTGGGAAGTTCGTTATGATTTTAGGAATGAGCGTGCTTGGTTACGATTTGAAATCGCTCCTAACAAGTCCTGTAAGACTGATTATTGCTGCTGTTGCGATTGTCTTGCTTTGGTGGGTTGGCAAGTTTATGGAGAAACGATTAAATGCGCGTGTAGAGAAAGACTTAAAACATGCGAGAAAATTGACGAAAAATCATCAACGTTAAAAGTTGAATATGCACATCTTACCCCTTTTATCATGTAAAATGAGAGAAGGGGTTTTTTATCTTCATTAATAAAGGTAAGGCAATGCTCGAAAAACATTGAGTAGCGCTTAGATAAAATATTTTAAAATGCATAGGTAGAGTAGCAAAGTGATCAGGTCAGTGCGAAAAGTGATCAGGTAGAGTAGCAAAGTGATCAGGTAGAACCGCAAAGTGATCGGGTCAGTGCGAAAGGTGATCAGGTAGAACAGCAAAGTGATCGGGTCAGTGCGAAAAGTGATCAGGTAGACCAGCAAAGGCCAGGTGTTCCACAACAACTATCACTTTTTAAAATAGATAATTAACAGGAGGGGAAAAGTACATGACATTGCGTATCGTATCAGGACGTTCAGGGACGGGTAAATCAACGTTTATTCATCAAGAGATTGTCGAGCAATTAAAAACAGAGCCGTTAGGTCATCCAATTTTTGTAATTGTCCCCGACCAAATGTCGTACTCAACGGAGTATGAGCTAACGAATAAGCATGGCTTGCAAGGCTTAATTCGTGCACAGGTCATGACATTTAAACGATTGGCATGGCTAGTGTTACAGGAAACGGGTGGTATTGCTCGAAAAGAAGTAAATGGCTATGGTTATCGAATGCTTATCCGTAAACTTTTAGAGGAACAAAAAAGTGAGTTTTCGTTATTTCGACAAGCAGCTGGGAAACGAGGCTTTACAGAAGAAATTGAAACGCTATTACGAGAGTTTAGTCGTTATAGTGTAAAAAGTTCGGTGTTAGCTGAAGTGACAGCGTCTTTGCAGGCCATTGATGCGCCTAATACATTGCAAGCGAAGGCTAATGATTTACAAGTAGTTTTGCAAGCTTTGGAGGAACGACTTGGCACGACATATGTCGATAGTGAGGGGTATTATCCGATTTTAACCGAGCAACTAAAATGCTCCGAGACGATGAAGCAGGCGTCCATTTATATAGATGGTTTTACAGCATTTACGGTAAGAGAATTAGAGCTTGTAAAAGAGTTATTGAAGGTGACGAAACAGGTAACGGTAGTTCTTCCCTTTGACCATATCGATGAAGTTTATGATGAGCAATCTTTATTCCATGAAGCCGCTTCTACGAATCAACGTTTACACGACATTGCATCTGAAGAAGGCATTGAAGTTGAAGCACCACTGCACTTCTATAATACGTATCGTTTCCAGTCTAGTGATTTACAACATATGGAAACTCGATTTGCTGATATGGTGCCTCAAGCGAAAGAAACTTCAGGTGATGTAATGGTGCTTGAAGCATCTAATCGACGTGCGGAGATACATGCCATTGCCCGGGAAATAACAAAGCTGACGAGAGAGAAGGGGTATCGTTATCAAGATATAGTACTTCTTTATAGACAAGCAGAAGTTTATGACCCGCTCATTACAACGATTTTCCAACAATACGAAATTCCTATTTTTACAAATTCGAAAAAGACGATGCTGCATCATCCTTTAATTGAACTTAGTCGATCTGCTTTAGAGGTTATTACTTCTAATTGGAAATATGAACCGGTTTTTCGTAGCGTGAAAACAGATTTATTTTTCCCGTTACATGCTGAATTAAATGTTTGGCGTGAGCGAGCGGATCGTTTAGAAAACTACTGTTTAGCACAAGGCGTCTTTGGAGAGCGCTGGTTTGAGGAAGCTCGATGGTTTTTCAAAAAGTATCGCGGACTTGAATTCCATTCACGCGTACAAACGGACGAAGAACGTGCTATGCAGGCAGAAATCGAGGCTATTCGCGACGAAATTCGGCAGCCGCTTAAATCATTACAGGACAAGCTGGAAGTGGCGACAACAGGTAGAGAAGTAGCGACAGCTTTATTTGAGTTGATTGAGCATTTAAATGTTTATGAAAAGCTTCAAGCAATGAAAGATCGTGAACTAGATCGAGGCGATGCATTAGCTGCAAGTGAGCATGATCAAGCGTGGAAAGAATGGATTGCAGTGCTCGATCAGTTTGTGTATATGTTTGGTGAGCAGGAGATGTCCGTGGAGGAAGCGGCGAAAATTTTAGATGAGGGCTTTGATACATTAGAATTTTCGCGTATCCCGCCTACATTAGATGAGGTCATGGTAGCGACAGTTGATTTAGCTCGTTTATCGAATATAAAAGTCGCTTTTGTCTTAGGAATGAATGATGGAGTCTATCCAACTCGTATGGATTATGAGGGATTGCTGTCAGATAACGAACGTGAATGGTTTAGTCAAATTGGCTATGAGCTAGCGCCGACGTCTAAAAATCGTTTACTGCAGGAAAATTTCTTGCTATATCGAGCTTTAACTACGCCATCCGATAAATTATATATGTCCTATCCAACGGCAGATGAAGAGGGCAAGGCACTACTGTCTTCACTCTATATAAAGAAAATTATCGGCAATGATAAAATGGCTGGCCTTTTGAGTGGTGTCGAGGTCGAGCGAGTTGTAATCGATCCAATTGAACTACTGGATGAAAGTGCATTACCGTATTTACGCCATCCACGTACAGCTTTAGCACATTTAATGGTGCAAAAACGCCAAGCTGAACATAGTCGTGAGCTAGCGCCAGAGTGGCTTGCCTTACAAAAATTTTATAGACAGGACCCTTATTGGGCACTTATTTATGATCGAGTTTTACATCCAATCACTCATAAAAATGAAGCTGAGCCCTTAGAAAACTACATCACTCAGGAATTATATGGTCAAAAGCTAACATCTAGCGTGTCTCGTGTTGAGAAATATTTCCGTTGCCCATTCTCGCATTTTACAACGTATGGGCTTCATCTTGAAGAGCGGGCAGAGTACAGACTAGAAACATTTGCAATGGGCGATTTATTCCATGAGGCATTGAAATGGATTACGGAGGAGACACACCGTCTGCAACTATCATGGATACGTTTAACAAAGCAGCAAATTAAACAATTAGCACGTCAAGCCGTAGAGCAAATTGTGCCGGTATTTTCTCATCAAATCTTACTATCTAGTGCACGTTATCGTTACATTCAACGCAAGCTTATACGTATTGTCGAGCGAACAATGACGGCACTTACGCAGCATGCGAATGTATCCCACTTTAAGCCAATTGCCATTGAGGCATCATTTGGACCGGGACAAAATGAACAGCTTCCTCCACTTGAAATAGATTTAACAGGTGGTAAGAAAATGTTTATGCGGGGTCGTATTGATAGGGTAGATAGTGCGTCTATTGATGACCGCTCTTATTTACGGATCGTCGATTATAAATCATCCGCTCGTGATTTAGATTTGAATGAGGTTTATCACGGTTTGTCTCTACAGGTACTAACGTATCTAGATGTGGCGATGGAAAACGCTTCTTATTGGCTGCCAGGTGAGGCGGAGCCAGCTGGGGTTCTTTATGTACATGTCCACAATCCAATGCTAAAGCTTGATAAGGATTTAAGCGACAGTGAAATTGAAGAAGACCGTTTAAAACAATACAAAATGAAAGGTCTTTTGTCGGAAAATGCGGAGGCCATTTTATCGATGGACGAGCAATTAGAGGAATCGAGTGGGCATTCAAAAATTATTCCTGTCTATATGAAGAAAGATGGGACACCATCAGAATCTCAGTCACGGGTTGTACCTGTAAATGATATGAAAAATCTACAGCATTTTGTACGGCGCAAGCATCAAGAGGCTGGTGATGGAATTTTAGCAGGGGATACGTCCATTAGTCCTTATAAACTTAAAACAAAAACAGCATGTGATTACTGTCAATTTACGGCGGTTTGTCAATTTGACCCATCTGATGGCAAGCAAAGCTACCGTCAGTTACAGCAAGCAAAACCGAATGATATCGTTGAGATAATTCGGAAGGAGATGAAGTAAGTTGGTACAAAAAATACCTGAAAAGCCAGCGGAAGTGACATGGACTGATGACCAGTGGAAGGCCATCTATGCAAGCGGCCAGGATACACTTGTATCGGCTGCGGCAGGCTCTGGTAAAACGGCAGTTCTCATTAATCGTATGATTGAAAAGGTAGTGGCGACAGAGAATCCCATCAATGTCGACGAGCTACTTGTCGTAACATTTACAAATGCATCCGCTGCTGAGATGCGTCACCGTATGGCGGAGGCGCTTGAAAAGGCTATTGCAGAAAATCCAACTTCCAACCATTTGCGACGCCAGCTAAGCCTTGTCAACAAAGCACAAATTTCAACGCTGCATTCTTTCTGCTTAGCTATTGTGAAGCAGTACGCCTATATGCTAGATATTGATCCAGGCTTTCGTATAGCAAATGAGGCAGAGGTCGCTTTGTTAAGGGACGATATATTAGCAGAAGTATTAGAAGATGCTTACGATTCTGAGGATGAAGCACAGGTTCAAGCAATCTACCGTCTTGTTGATAGCTTTACATCGGATCGTGATGATCAGGCGATAGAAACCTTAATAAGCAAGCTTTATGATACGTCTCGTGTTCATGCAGAGCCTCAAAAATGGCTTCGTAGTTTACCAGAGACATATGACTTAGCAGCGGACGTGACCATTGATGATTTAGAGCTGTCGAAATATGTAAAGTTAACCGTCAAGCATAGTCTTGAGGAGGCATTCGTCTTAATTTCTGAAATGCGTGCCATTACGCTACAGCCCGAGGGACCTGCACCATATGCTGAAACTGCAGAAATGGATTTTGCCATGATTCAGGAAGGCATTCGCATTAGTCGTGAAGGAACGTGGCAGGAACTCTTTGATTATTTTGGCACGGTGAAATGGTCAACTTTAAAGCGTGTATCAAAGGATGCTTTAGTGGATGTGGAGCTACAAGATCTTGCTAAGAAAAAACGTGAGGCAGCAAAAAAAATTGTGAACAAGCTTAAGGAGACTTTTTTCGTTCGGACACCTGCACGCTTGCTTGAAGAAATACGATTAATGGGTCCGACGATAGGAACATTAGTCGAATTGACGAATGTTTTTAGTGAACAGTTCCGCATGGCAAAATTAGAACGAGGAATTATCGATTTCTCGGATTTAGAGCATTTCGCATTGCAAATTTTAACTGTAGAAGTTGAAGGTGAATTACAGTCTTCACCGGTTGCACTAGATTTGAAAAAACGTTTTAAAGAAGTACTTGTTGATGAATACCAAGATACAAATATGCTTCAAGAAACAATATTGCAGCTTGTGAAAACAGGTAGTGAGCAAGAGGGAAATCTGTTTATGGTTGGGGACGTCAAACAAAGCATTTACCGTTTCCGTTTAGCAGAACCGAAGCTTTTTATGCGAAAATATAGCGAGTTTCTAGAGACCCCAGATTTAACGGGAATGCGTATAGATTTAAACGCTAATTTCCGTAGTCGACAAGAAGTGTTGAACGCTACAAACTATGTATTTGCACAAATTATGGGTGAGCGTGTAGGGGAAATTCTTTATGATGAAAATGCTTCATTAAAGCCAGCAGCGCCGTATGATGATAAAGAAGTTCCGGTAGAGCTAGTCATCATGCATCCTCCTGACGAAGAGGCGTTGGACGAAGAGGCGGAAGACATTGCAATCGACGCCTCTGAACTAGAGGAATTAAAAAAATCACAGTATGAGGCACGTTTTATCATTGAGCGTATTCGGCAGATGATGGAGGATGGGACAACCGTATTCGATACAAAAACGAAGACAGAACGGCCATTAAAATATAGTGATATTGTGATTTTAATGCGTTCAATGACATGGTCAACTGATTTAGTTGAGGAATTTAAGCTTGCGGGAATCCCTCTCTATGCGGAGTCCTCTAAAGGATATTTTGATGCGCTTGAAGTTATGATTATGCTGAATGTACTAAAGGTTGTCGATAATCCATATCAGGATATTCCTTTAGCTTCAGTGCTACGCGCACCATTTGTTGGCTTAACAGAAAATGAGCTAGCAAAAATACGGTTAGCAGATAAAAAAGCGCCATTTTATGATGCATTAAGGCAATTTATTCGAAGTGATGGACATGGTGTGCAATCAGACACTTTTGTGAAGCTTCAACGATTTATGCTAGCATTTGAAAACTGGCGAGATTTAGCACGACGTGGTTCGCTGTCAGATTTAATTTGGAAAATTTATTTAGACACGCATTATTATGAGATGGTTGGTGCTATGCCAAATGGTAAGCAGCGTCAGGCCAACTTACGCATTTTACATGACCGTGCTTTAATGTATGAGAAAACAGCCTTTCGAGGACTATTTCGCTTTTTACGTTTTATTGATCGTATGCGTACGCGTGGAGATGATTTAGGAACAGCTAAATCGATTGGAGAAAAGGATGATGTTGTGCGTCTTGTAACGATCCACTCTTCAAAAGGTTTGGAATACCCTGTTGTCTTTGTTGCAGGGATGGGGAGACCGTTTAATAAAATGGATTTCCACAATCCGTATTTATTCGATCAAGATTTTGGCCTTGCAGTGAAGGCAATTGATCCAGAAAATCGTATTACGTATACATCTCTACCATTTTTAGCGCTAAAGGAGAAAAAGGAGCTTGAAATGCGGGCTGAGGAAATGCGTGTATTGTACGTAGCGATGACACGTGCGAAGGAGCGACTTATTTTAGTAGGCTCCGTGAAAAATTGGAGTAAAACGCTCGATAACTGGCAGGATGCTCAAAGTTTACCGGTGGATGCCCCATTACAAGAGTATTTACGCGCGAGAGCTAATAGCTACTTTGATTGGCTTGGGCCTGCAGTTGCTAGACATGCAGATTTTGCAAAAATTGCTTCTTCTTCCTATAAGGCATCTGAAGATGTATCACATTGGTGGGTACGAGCTGTAGAAACAAGCCATTATGCGTATGACATACAGGCGTTAGAGGATGAGATACAGCCATTGCTAGAAACGCCAGAGGACGAAGCTTTGCTGTCGGAAATTACGATGCGTTTTCAAACACATTATGCATTTCAGAAATCAACACAAAAACGCTCTAAAACATCTGTAAGTGAAATAAAGCGTATAGAAAATCTACAGCGGCAGGAGGAGCCTGAATATTACTTTTCAGTACCTTCTAAGCAAAAAATGACGACTATTGCGCCCCGTCCAACCTTTTTACAGGACAAACAGATGACAGGTGCAGAAATAGGAACAGCTGTCCATACGGTCATGCAGCATGTACCTCAAAACGGCTTTACGGATGTACAGGAGGTTAAGGAGTTTGTCGCTCATTTAGTGGCAAGGCAGCTTCTGACCGAGGCTGAGGGCAAGGTTGTTCCATGGAAAAAAATATATAATTTCTTTACAACAGATATTGGACAACGCTTTAAAAAAGCAAAAACAATCCGAAGAGAACTGCCATTTACGATTAGTAGGGTAGATGAAGACGGCGACGCTCAAATTGTACAAGGGATTATTGATTGCTTATTTGAGGATGAGAATGGTGAATGGATTTTGCTTGATTATAAGACAGATCGTATCCAATCGCATTTTGCAGAGGAACCAGCGCTAACGAAGGAACTTTTAGACCGATATGGTGTTCAGCTCAGAGTTTATAGTGAGGCGATAGAATCTATCCTTCAAATCAAAGTGAGTGATAAAGTTCTATATTTATTCGATATTGAACGGGCTTTACATGCATAAGTGAACGAGGTGAAAACAGGGCTATCTGATATAGTTTCATAATAAGGGAATGAATTTAGAGAGCCTTGTTTTCGCCATATACATAGAGGAGGCTATTTTGTGGAGTTAAAACCGACAATGTTGCAGGAACGCATCGCAACATTAGATATTTTACGTGGTATTAGCTTACTAGGTATTTTACTCGTTAATATGTTTGCCTTTTATTTGCCAATGCCATATATTGATTTGGCATCATGGTTTACAACACCGTCAGATATGGTGTGGCAGCAAAATTTAGATATTTATGTACAAAGTAGCTTTTATCCACTGTTTGCCATGTTATTTGGCTATGGACTCGCTATGCAATGGCAGAAAGCACAAAGCCGTGAACAAAATTTTTATGCGATAGGACTGCGAAGACTTTCTGTATTGTTTGTATTTGGTTTAATACATGCTGTGCTCATTTGGTGGGGCGACATTTTAATGATGTATGCATTTTGTGGCATTTTTTTATTGCTTTTACTACGTCTACATCCTATTTGGTTATTGTCAATCGGTATTATGATTAACGGTGTTATGCAAGTTTTTATGTTATTTATTGTAGGGTATATTAATTTTAATACGAAAATTGATGAGTATTTAGATATCACTTCGGTAGAGCAGGCGATAACTGCTTACGGAACGGGTAGTTGGATGGATGCATTTATGCAACGTTTAACCGATTTATCTGTTCAGGCGGGAATCGGCATGTGGTTTGTGGTATTATTTACAATTTTACCATTTATGTTAATTGGTGCTGCGGCTTCTAAATGGCGTTTAGTGGAACGAGCGAAGGAGCTAAAATGGCTTTGGCTGGCATTAGCAATAGCTGGATTAGCAGTTGGTATTTTCATCAAGAGCTTACCGATTATGTTTACACGTACGTATTTATTAGACTACATGAAAGTTTACATAGGTGGTCCAATTTTAGCAGTAGGCTACATTGGGCTCATCGTTTTACTTTGTTTATTTCCAACTGTATCAAAGTTGCTTAGTCCTTTTGCCAAAATGGGACGCATGTCGCTAACGATGTACATACTTCAATCGATCATTGGAACATGTTTATTTTATCAATTCGGATTTGGCTGGTATGGAAAAGTGAGCGTCGCAACAGGCGTGTTAATAGCAGTCAGTATTATTATTATCCAAATGATTGTGGCAGAAATTTGGCTAGCGAAATGGCAACAAGGTCCGCTAGAGGCTTTATGGCGCAAGTTAACGTATAAAGAGAAAACTAAAGTAAGTTAATTGTATTCAGCGTGTCGGCAACATATAGTTAATGAATACGTCTTGTATAATAAGAATAATTAATCGTGACTTGGCTCATTATTAAAAGTTGGGATAGCATTTGTTAAAACGTATGTTATGTATATAAGTTGATTGTAGTGGAGGATGGGCGACTCCTTGGGGATCAGCGTCACAGATGAGACCCTGGAGCGATCAACGCGAGTGAAGCGGCTCATCGGACGCCCCCAGGAAAGCGCCCATCCGGAACGGAAATCAACCCACGTTATGGTGATGAGCCCACGATTTAATAGGAATAAAAATAGTTATCGCAAAAGTAAGGCAATTCCTATAATATTGTTGTATCATGTAGAAAAAAGAAGGAGCTCTGAAAATCATGAAAATTTTATCATTTAAATTAGGTGGACATGTAAGCTTTGGACCAAAAGTAAAAAAAGAAGAAGCGGTATGGGATGTACTCGCTATTCAAAATGAACTTCAAGTTCTCCCTTCTTTTTCAAGTTCAATTGTAGATGGCATTGCTCTAGGCTTTGATTTTGTTGAACAGATTCGTAAATTAGTAGAAGCCGCTGAAAAATCAGATCGCGCTAATAGCTTCAAACGTGAATTTACAGCGATCGAGTGGTTATCACCGATTCCACGTACACCAAAAAACATTATGTGTATTGGGAAAAACTATGATGAACATGCTAAAGAAATGGGAGCAGAGGCAGCTCCAACAGACTTAATGGTATTTACAAAATCTCCGACTGCTATTGCTGCTGATGGCCAAACAATATCTATCCATGCCGATCTTTCATCTAAAATGGATTATGAAGGCGAATTAGCTGTTGTCATTGGTAAACGCGGTAAAAATATTCCGAAAAACTTAGCATACGATTATGTATTTGGTTACACGATTGCCAATGATATAACAGCGCGTGATTTACAAGAAAAACATAAGCAATTCTTCATAGGAAAAAGCTTGGAAGGAACTTGTCCACTTGGACCTTACCTTGTAACAAAAGATGAAATTCCGAATCCACAAGATTTAACAGTGGTAACAAAAGTGAATGATGAAGTACGCCAAAACGGCTCAACAAAAGATATGATGTTCACTGTAGAATCATTAGTATCGATTTTATCTCAGCATGTAACATTAGAGCCAGGTGATGTTATTTTAACGGGTACTCCAGCGGGTGTTGGTAAAGGCTTGAATCCGCCACAATTTTTAAAAGCTGGGGATACTGTGAAAGTGTCCATTCAAGGCATCGGTACTTTAGTGAATCATTTTGAATAATTTTTTCAAATCCGCGTGAGTTTACCTCCGCGGATTTTTAACTTCTTTCAGTAGATTCCGGACACAATTATGCAGAGGCATAATTGATGTATATTATATGAACACTATTGTAATGTTTGAAACCCTTTCCATCACATGGTAGGATAGAGTTTGATAGAAAAAAGAATATGAGGTGGGGACAATAATGGATTTCTTAACTAGCCGAACGGATGCGCATATTACTACTTGGGTAGTTGCAATCGTAATCTTTTTAATTGCAGCATTAATGGGCAAGCAGTCAAAAGGCTTACATATGACATTACGTTTATTCTACATTTTAATTATTATTACTGGTGGGGCACTATTCTTTAAATACCAAGCTGGAGATCCAATGCTATATGGTCTTAAATTCTTAGGCGGTATTTTAGTCATTGGTATGATGGAAATGGTATTAGTTCGTCAAAAGAAAAATAAACCAACTGGCCTGTTTTGGATTTTATTTGCAGTATTCTTATTCATTACATTATTTTTAGGCTTCAAACTGCCAATGGGAATAAATTTCTTGGCATAATTATTTTGAAAAGTCGTGAAGATTTCGCTTCACGGCTTTTATTTTTGGGGGGAAGTTAAATCGCTCAGGTAGCTTGAAAAACTGCTCGGGTAAGCCGGAGAAGTGATCAGGTAGGTCGGAAAACTGCTCAGGTATGCCAGAAAAGTGAACGGGTAAGCCGAAGAAGTGATCAGGTAGCCCAGAAAAGTGATCGGGTAAGCCGAAGAAGTGATCAGGTAAGCTGAAGAAATGCTCAGGTCCCCAAAAAAATGCTTGGCTCCCCCGACCAAGCCCCAAATGAATTGATTAGGAGAAGTTGACACCTTTTTGTCGTAATTAATTTTGCATTTTCGGAAAATATTTTTAAATGATAGCGACGTGACTATTTTATTTGGTAAAATGACGATGGATTGGTTTGAAAGAGAGGGAATAATAGTGAAATTCAAGAAGTGGATAAGTGCGACAGCTGCATCGCTTTTACTAGCAACTACATTAGTGAGTGCTACACCAGTTGCACATGCTGATGAAGCAACGACAAGAACGATTGCAGAAGAAAGCATCTATGATTTACTCGTTGACCGTTTCTTTAATGGTTCGGGCACTAACGATTTTGATACAAATACGCAAGACCCTACTAAGTTTGCAGGTGGCGATTTTGCAGGTTTACAGGATAAACTAAAATTTATCGGAGAGATGGGCTTTACAATTGTTTCGATTGGCCCTGTTTTTGCCACTGAAAAATATGATGGATCGATGCCGACGAGCTACTCTACAATTGAGCGTCATTTTGGGACATCTGAGGAGTTCCAAAGCGTCATTGAGACCTATAAAGCTAAAAATGTATCGATCATGGTTGATTTCCCGCTAAACAATGTAAGTCCGAATCATGAGTGGGCAAAAGATCCAGCGAAAAAGGATTGGATTACTTCAACAAATAATGGACAAGTACAATGGGACTTAAAAAACAAAGATGTACAAGAAGCACTTATTAAATCTGCAACAGATTTTGTCTCTACATATGATGTTGGTGGGGTGCGTTTAACAAATATTGCTGGTGCCGATACAGGATTTATCAATGCAGTGATTAAGGCATTAAAAGATTCGAAAAAATCGCTCTATGTGATTTCTAATGAAGAAAGTGATGCAAACTTTGATGCAAGCATTTCACCGGCTACAGCTGATATTTACCGTAATATATTTAAAAATGTTGATATGGATTCTTCTAAGTTGATGGACCCATTAAAAGGTGAAAAGCCAACTCAAATTATGGTGGATTCGCTAGAAACACGTCGTTTTACATTTGATTCTGCAGCTGAAAATATGTTCCCACCAACGCGTTTGAAAATGGCTATGGGTGCTTTATTTATGATGCCAGGGATTCCAGTTGTGCAATATGGTACAGAAATTGCGATGAACGGGGAAACAAAGCCAGATACGCACCAAATTTTCAACTTTAAAACAGATGATGAGTTAATCGAATATATTAAAAATGTTCAATCGTTACGTAATAAATCTGAGACATTACGAAATGGTGATTTTGAAGTTATTACAAATGAAAATGGCCTACTTGTATTTACACGAACATCTGATAAAGAGAAATGGGTCATCATGGTTAACAACACTAGTAAAACACAACGCGTTGATTTAACACCTGCTCAGCTTGGGGAAGGTAAAATGCTAAATGGTATTATACATGAAGAAAAAGTTCGTATTAATGAAAAAGATGTGTATCCGGTTATTTTAAATCGTGAAATGGTAGAGATTTATCAAGTTAGAGATGATGAAGGATTAAATGTACCTTATATGGTAGCACTAGGATTAGTATGGGTTATATTCATAGGATTTGTAGTTGTTATTATTAGACGAGGTAAAGTACGTCGTAAGGAGCAAGATGTTCAATAATAAAGGGGCTTAATCCCTCATTGATTTTACAGGCAGTTAATACAAGATAAAATGATAACCCCCTTCAACACTTTTAAGTGCGGAGGGGGTTTTTGTTAAGCTTGATAGCTTTTATTCGTAAAGAAGATGGCAATTGTACCTGGTCCAACGTGTGAGCCGATTGCTGAGCCAATCATTGTTACTTGAATGGCTTTTGGCGAAAATCTTTTTTGGATAGAAGCCTTTACTTCGTTGGCAAAGTCCACATCATCACTATGACTAATACCAATAATTTTCTCAGAAAAATCATCGCCGCGTTCTTGCATTAAATCTAACATGCGAGTGATGGCTTTTTTGCGTCCGCGAGATTTTTCAATCGGCACAAGTTTACCGTCCTCTACATTTAAAATTGGTTTAATGCTTAGGAGCCCTCCAAGAAATGCGCTTGCCTTTGATACACGCCCACCTTTAGCAAGGTAATCTAAATCCTCAACTGTAAATAAGTGTTCCATTTGTGGGGTAAGAGCTGTGATTTTTGCTTCGATTTCTTCCAATGAAGCACCTGTATTTCGAAGTCGAACCGCTTCTTCGACTACTAGACCAAAACCAAGTGAAGCACATTTAGAATCGATGATCGCTAATTTAAGGGAGGGATATTGCTCCTGCACTTGATTGCGAATCATGACTGCCGTATTATAGGTGCCTGATAATTCCGATGAAAAGGCAATATAGATCCCTTCCTCTTCATTCTTTGCTAGATTTTCGAAATGGTTGAGAAAAATCTCTGGTGATACTTGGGATGTTTTTGGGCGAGCTCCTTGACGAATAGCATCGTAAATTTCTTTGGAATCAATTGAAATGACATCATCATATTCATTATTGTTCAATTGCACTCGTAGTGGAAGAAGTTCAACATTGTTTTCTTCATAGTAAAACTTTGGTAAATCACATCCACTATCAGTAAAAATTTTCATCATTTGTCCCCCTAATTTAATATTCTATATGAGAAGTTTTCAAATACCTATACTACATAACAGGTGAACAAGTGTCGAGCTTTCACTTTCCACTTTATGTTTCTCTAAACTATTTCTAATGAAATATTATATAGATATATTATCATATCGAGTTTCAGTATAATTGCAACCCAGGATTTTTAACTTTATTCAATAAGTACCTATCGAATAAAGAGTACTTCTGAATAAAGTTAAAATGAAAAAATGACTCATTACCATAACGTGGTTGATTTCCGTTCCGACTGGGCGCTTTGACGTGACAGCAACAGCACCGATGTTGGTCACGAAGGCGTTATCATAGGACGTGATGGTTTTAGCCTTCGTTCCTCTGTTGCTAATCCCCAAGGAGTCGCCCAATCTCCACTCCAATCAACTTGGTATACGTTTCAACAGGTGTCATCCACAATTTTTGGTGATGATCCAGAAAATGGGGTATCACTACTTAACTAGGTTAATTTCAAGCGATCGATGAGTATTTTAGCAATGCCATCGTCATTATTGGTTGTGGTAATTTCATTAGCAATATTTTTTAAAGTAGGAATGCCATTGCCCATTGCTACACCGATGCCGGCGTAATCGATCATTTCTAAATCGTTATCTTCATCACCGAATGCAATAATACGCTCGCGTGGAATACCTAAATCTTTTGCTACATGAGCGATTCCCACTGCTTTATTTAAGCCACGGCGAACAATCTCAATAATGTGAAGTGGAGCACCCCAGCGACGATGTTCAATGACCTCTGCATGAACAGCCTGTAAATGATCACGGATAATCGTGGAATTTACTTCATTCGCTTGAATCAGTAAACTAGTTGGGTTATCAAGTAAATGGGTATAGAGGTCTCCAAGAGTAATTTTTGGATTCCCCATATTAAAAATGTTTAATATCCGTTCATTCTCTGTATGCACATAAATATCGTCCTTAACTTCTGCAATGATATTTTCGTATTGATAGCTATTGATGGAATCAACGACATCATGCACTACGCCTAAATCAATAGGAGTATGCTTAGTCTGCCAAGCAGCATTTTTCGGGTGGTGGACGTAAGCACCATTAAAATTCACGATGGGCGTTGTAAGGCCAAGTTCGTGATAGTATATATCACTCGCACGATAAGGACGACCTGTAGCAATCATCACTTGATGACCTTGTTCCTTTGCCTGCAATAATGTTTTTTTAGTTTTGGCTGAAATTTGTTGTTGGTCCGTTAATAACGTACCATCTAAGTCTAAAACGATTAAATGCGGTTTCATAGCTCATTGCCCCTTTCCTATAATTTGAATAGTATCTCTTTGTAAACCATACGTCAAAATTTTGTCACATAGAGAAAAGTTTGCTAACATAAAGATAGACAAAAGTTGGGAGTGACAAAGATGATTGTTGAAAAAGAATTGTGGGGAGATATTCCTTTATTACATATACATACAGAAAATATGAATGAAAAAACCCCAGTAGTTATTTTTTTACATGGTTTTATGAGCGCAAAAGAACATAACTTACATTATGCATACCAATTAGTAGGCAACGGGGTGCGTGTCCTATTACCAGATGCAAAATTACATGGCGACCGTAGTGAAGGACTATCTGAGATGAAAATGAGCTTACATTTTTGGGATATTGTTTTAAATTCTATTCATGAAGTTGAACAATTATATAATGAATTAAAGAATAAAAAATTATTAGTGGATGATAAAATTGGCGTTGCTGGTACATCGATGGGTGGAATTGTAACATCAGGCTGTTTAAAGCGTTATGACTGGATTAAAACAGCAGCAGTATGCATGGGTGCACCAGGGTTTCTTAAATTAGCGGAGTATCAATTACAGCAATTCGCTAAAAGCGGTGTGAATTGGCCAATGTCAGAAGAAGAAGTACAACAAACGAATGAACTTCTTGCTAAATATGATGTCAGCCTAACACCAGAAAAATTCGCAGGACGACCTGTGTTATTTTGGCATGGGGAATTAGATAAAACCGTTCCTTTTAATGAAACGTATAATTTTTATTTAACTTTACGCAATTATTATGAAACAAATCCAGAAGACTTAAAGTTCTTAGCTAATAAAAGAGCGGGCCATGCTGTGTCACGAGATGGTATGTTAGCAGCAACTGAATGGCTTGCACAGCATTTGGCATAATAAGATGCATCTGCTATGATTAAGTTAACACTGTGACGGAAGGAGAAATACAGATGGATCAAGATATGAAAGACAGCATGTTCGGTGCATTAGAAAATGTAATTGACCCTGAGCTTGGTATTGATATCGTCAACTTAGGTTTAGTATATGATGTAGAGTTAGATGAAGAAGGTGTAGCAACCGTTACAATGACGCTAACGTCTATGGGCTGCCCAATGGGACCTGTTATTGTTGATCAAGTGAACACAGCTTTAGGTGAGCTTCCTGAGGTGAAAAGTACAAATGTCAACATTGTATGGAATCCACCTTGGTCAAAAGATAGAATGTCACGCTATGCCAAAATGGCATTAGGTGTACGCTAAGTCCACTTAAAGCACGATAAAAAATCCCCGCTTATAACACATAAGCGGGGATTTTTTCTGTTTTTGAAATACAAAATAGTTAAAGTAATCTTTGTGACTGTGGCGTGCTTTAAATGAAGAAGATTTCTGTTCCAAGCTACTCATCATAAAACAACAGAAGAAACTTATAATAATGACGCTATTGTATATCTGGTGTTGCTGACGCTTTACTATCTGAAATACAACAATTGTTGCTGTCGCTTCGCTTTCGCACAGACAAAACATTGTTGCTAAAGTTTTTTGTTGTATCACTATGAATTTTAGTAACATGCAAGAAGATACACGCTATGTGATGTGGTTGATTGGAGTGGAGGCTGGGCGACTCCTCGGGGATCAGCGTCACAGATGAGACCCTGCAGCGCAGCGAAGCGGCTCATCGGACGCCCCCAGGAAAGCGCCCAGTCGGAACGGAAATCAACCCCTCGCTTTGCAGAAGAGTCTTACTTTATTTCTTTACATAATAGAACACAAAATCCCCACTTATAACTCATAAGCGGGGATTTTGCATGTTGCTATTAATCAATACGACATATTTGTAACGGACAATTTTCACAGGCGATTTCATCCTTTAAAAATTGTAAATCGTGAATGGTAATATAACCTTTTTCGAAGGATATGATATTTTGCTTCTTTAAGTCATTAAGCATGCGATTAATCATTTCTCGACTCGTCGCACATAAATTAGCGATTTCTGTATTTGTTAATGGGAGATCAATATAAATAGTGTCATTTTCTAAAGGCTTACCATAAGTATTTGAAAGGCGGATAAGTGTTGAAAATAAAGCGCCCTTTTTACCATTTAAAACTAAATCGCGCAAACGACTTTGATGTTTTAAATTTTCTGTTTGCAACCACTTCATATATTCCACCATTAAATTAGGTTGTTCCACTAGTAAAAGTTCCAATGATTCACGGCTTAGTACATATAAACTAGAGGGTTCTAAAACTTTAGCAGTCATAGAATTATACGTAAGGTTACAAAATAATGAGCTTTCTCCAATAATACTGTCTGGACCACAAATACGAATGGTTAATTCTTTCCCATTCTCTGTTTCCTGACTAATCGAGATTGCTCCTGTTTTTATATAATAAATTTCTTTCGCACGTTCGCCCTCTAAAAAAATTTTACTATCCTTATTCACTTTAATAAAAACACCGTGTTTTTGAAAAAGATCGTGAAATTTTTCTTGTATATTATCCATAATAGTCATATCTTCAACACATCTCTTTCTTTTTACGTAAAAATTGTTTAATTATTACAAAATAAGGTGAACAATTTACTAAATCTAAGAAATATACTTTTATTATAACGTAATTTTCCAGTTATAAGTGAAGAAATTTTAGGACTATTTCTTTGCTATGATTTGTCGTGTGTTGTAAAATAAAGTTAGTCAAAAAAGGTCAAACATTTTTAATGAAACAGAATGGCGAACGGGATTCCGCTTAACATTATTGAAAAGGAGTGCTAAATATGCAATTTCAACAAACAAATGACAAAAAACCATTAGAACAATTTGGACGTAATTTAATTGAAGAAGTAAAAAACGGTAAAATGGACCCGGTAATCGGCCGTGATGAAGAAATTCGGAATGTTATTCGGATTTTAACACGTAAAACGAAAAATAATCCTGTCTTAATAGGTGAGCCTGGGGTTGGTAAAACAGCTATTGTAGAAGGATTAGCCCAACGTATCGTAAAGGGCGATGTGCCTGAGGGGTTAAAGGATTGCATACTGTATGAGTTAGATATGAGTGCCTTAATAGCAGGTGCTAGTTATCGAGGACAATTTGAAGAGCGCTTAAAGGGTGTTTTAAAAGAGGTAAAAGACTCAGAGGGGCGCATTATTTTATTTATAGATGAAATTCATACGATTGTTGGCGCTGGTAAAACGGAAGGTGCGATGGACGCTGGGAATATGCTAAAGCCAATGCTTGCACGAGGTGAGCTACATTGTATCGGAGCTACAACATTAGATGAATACCGTATGTATATTGAAAAAGATCCTGCTTTAGAGCGTCGTTTCCAACAAGTGCTTGTACGTGAGCCATCTATTGAAGATACAGTTTCCATTTTACGAGGCTTGAAAGAGCGCTTTGAGTTACATCATGCAGTACGCATTCATGACCGTGCGATTGTAGCGGCAGCAGAGCTTTCAGATCGCTATATTACAGAGCGTTTCCTGCCAGATAAGGCCATCGATTTAATCGATGAAGCATGTGCGATGATTCGAACAGAAATTGATTCCATGCCACAGGAATTGGATGCAGTAAAACGCCGTATTATGCAACTTGAAATTGAGGAACAAGCACTACGTAAAGAAAAGGACGAGGCAAGCAAAAAGCGACTAGAGCAACTCAGTGATGAATTAACAAAGCTGAAAGAATCTTCTGAGGGTATGCTTAAACAATGGGAAACCGAAAAAGGGGCGTTACATGGCATTCAGAAAAAACGTGAAAAACTAGATAAATACCGTCGTGACTTAGATGAAGCAGAAAGTAAATATGATTTAAATAAAGCAGCCGAACTACGTCATGGGAAAATTCCTACGCTTGAAAAGGAAATTCAAGAGATGGAAAAACAATTAGAGAATGGTACGGAATCACGTATTTTACGTGAAGAGGTAACAGCTGATGAAATCGCATCTATCGTCTCACGCTGGACAGGGATACCAGTGACGAAATTAGTAGAAGGTGAGCGTGAAAAATTATTGCGCTTAAAAGATACATTGCATGAGCGTGTAGTCGGACAAGATAATGCTGTACAACTTGTTACAGAAGCGGTATGGCGTGCTCGAGCTGGTATTAAAGACCCGCATCGACCAATTGGTAGCTTTTTATTCCTAGGGCCAACAGGTGTTGGTAAAACAGAGCTTGCGAAGGCACTAGCGGCACAGCTGTTTGATTCTGAGGATCATTTTATTCGCATTGATATGAGTGAATATATGGAGAAGCATAGTGTATCACGTCTTGTAGGGGCACCTCCAGGCTATATTGGTTATGAAGAAGGTGGACAATTAACAGAAGCTGTTCGCCGAAATCCATATTCAGTAGTATTATTAGATGAAATTGAAAAAGCTCACCCTGATGTTGCAAATATTTTACTGCAAATTTTAGATGATGGACGCATTACGGATAGCCAAGGTCGTATGGTCAACTTTACGAACACAGTGGTTATTTTAACTTCTAACATTGGCTCAAACTATTTAATGGAAGCAAAAGAAGAAGATGTAGCAGTTGAGGATTTAGTGATGGCTGCACTTCGTCAACACTTTAAACCAGAGCTGTTAAATCGAATGGATGATATCATTATGTTCCATGCACTATCGGCTGAGCACTTCACAGCGATTGCTTGGAAATATGTCGAACAGCTTATCAAACGAGTTGCAGAGCAAGAAATTACTTTACAAGTAGAACAAAATGTAATTGACTGGGTTGTAGAACAAGGAGCAGATGCTCAGTTTGGCGCTAGACCACTAAAACGCTTCGTGCAACGTTATATTGAAACTGCGGTTGCAAAAGAATTGCTTCGTGGTGAAGTATTACCAGGAGAAACATTGCACATTAGAATGCATGATGGCCAATGCATCGTTGAAAAATAACAAAAAAACCTGTTCCGCATTGAGCGAAACAGGTTTTTTCTAGTTGAATTAATGATTGTCTGCAGCTTCTGGAGTTGACTCGTTTGGAATAACTGCACCGATGATGAAAACAAGAATTGTAAATACAACTGATGTGACAACAGCAGTTTGGAAATCAAAATCTGCACCAAGTACAGCGCTTACTACGTAGTTTACCATTGAAACTAGTAGGAATGACCATATGAATGTTACGATATATTGCATTAATTTCACCTCAACCGAACTTTTTTATATCATTATCATATCATAACATAAATCGAAAAAAAAAGAACCTTTTCTGTGAAACATGGCGAATTTGTAACAACGATAATCATCAATTGAGAACATTTTAGATGGCAAAATATTCGATTGGTTCATATCTATTTTCGATTTCCTGCTGTTCTATTATTCAAACCAATGTTGTAGTTCTAAGTTATTTCATACCGAGGTGGCTTATTTTGGTCATCTGTGATGCGTTGGTCATTATTAATTTGAAACTTTTCTACGTACCATTCGTATTATAACTAGACAATTCTAATTTTATAGAACTGAATAAAGGGAGAAATGAATTTTTTGAACCATTGAATGAAACAATTACTTTTTGTGATTTACTTGATTACCATTGCGGATGCGTATTACTCAACGTTGTTTATTGAATCAAAAACACCACCGCAACACCAGACGATTAAAGCGTCAGCCATTACGTTGGCACAACTACGGTAGCAAACCTAACAAAAAGAAACGTACAACACGTCGTTTGAAACCTTCTGTGTTGCAACCCATCAAGCGATTTCTTCAGAGCACTAAGTGTTCAAAAGAAAACGTGATCCTTAACGACCTATTAGAGAATAGTTTGGACGTACGCAGATTCATGCGAGCCACCTTTCATCTTTTTACGATATCGACTTTTACGATGTTGATAATAGCAATTGTTAGACTAAAGCTGCAGATCTATTTGCAGCTTTTTTCATTAACCACCATTATTAAATTTTTCAGCCTCACTTATCCTCAAAAATACGCTTTTTCCTGCATCAGTTCTAAAAGTTGTAGATGACATTTGTTAAATCGTATGGCATGTATATAAGCTGATTGGAGACCATTGATACTACTAGTTTTAAGACGTTAAATTTAATTCATCTTGCACCTCTCCTTCATTATGAGTTATAATTATGACCAGTTACTAATAATTGATAGTAAGAAAGCAGAGGGGTTGCTAAATGAACGCTGGTATTATAGGAATTGGCAAATACGTTCCGGAGAAGGTCGTTACAAATTTTGATTTAGAAAAAATGATGGACACTTCGGATGAATGGATTCGAACACGCACGGGGATTGAAGAACGTCGTTTTGCCGCAGATGATCAGGATACGTCAGATTTAGCAGTAGCTGCTGCTAAGGAGGCTATTGCAAAAGCAGGTATTACGCCAGAGGAAATAGGCTTAATCCTTGTTGCAACTGTAACACAAGATCAAAACTTTCCAAGTGTAGCATGTATGGTTCAGGAGCAAATCGGAGCAGTCAATGCAGCTGCGATGGATCAAGCGGCTGCTTGTGCAGGATTTATATATAGTTTAGTGACAGCAAAGCAATTTGTAGAATCAAATGCTTATAAATATGTCTTAGTAGTAGGTGTTGAAAAGCTGTCGAAAGTACTTGATTGGGAAGATCGCAATACTGCTGTATTATTCGGTGACGGTGCAAGTGCAGCGATTGTTGGTCCAGTATCAGAAGGTAGAGGTATTTTATCATTTGAGCTTGGAGCTGACGGCACAGGTGGAAAGAACTTGTATTTAACACAGCAAGATACAATCGCTATGAATGGCCGTGAAGTATTTAAGTTTGCCGTTCGTCAAATGGGTGAATCTGCAGTAAACGTTTTAGAAAAAGTAGGTTTAACAAAAGAAGACGTAGATTTTTTAGTGCCGCATCAGGCGAATATTCGAATTATGGAATCAGCTCGTGAGCGTTTAGAGCTACCACCGGAAAAAATGTCAAAAACGATTCACAAATATGGGAATACGTCGGCAGCATCTATTGGTATTTCCTTGGTAGATGAGCTTGAAGCAGGTAAGATAAAAGATGATGATTTATTAGTACTTGTTGGATTTGGTGGTGGCTTAACATGGGGCGCCGTTACAATAAGATGGGGAAAATAAAAACGAAAAATGCTTGAGGGGAGTAAGACAATGAGTAAACGACGAGTAGTAATTACAGGAATTGGCGCAGTTACACCACTAGGAAATAGCATCGAAGAAACATGGACTAACATTAAAGCTGGAAAATCTGGCGTTGGCGAGTTAACACGTTTAAATAAAGATCTTTTCGCAGCGAAAATTGCTGCTGAAATAAAAGATTTTAATATAGAAAAGTATATCGAACGTAAAGAAGCCCGTAAAATGGATCGTTTTACACAGTATGCCTTAGCAGCGTCTATCATGGCGATGGAAGATGCACAATTAACAATCGATGAAGAACTAGCACCACGAGCAGGTGTCTGGATTGGCTCTGGAATCGGTGGGATGGAAACATATGAACAACAGTTTTTAACTTTCCAAGAGCGTGGAGCAAGACGTGTAAGTCCATTCTTTATTCCAATGATGATTCCAGATATGGCTTCAGGCCAAGTATCGATTCACTTTGGAGCAAAGGGTATTAACTCTTGTTCAGTAACTGCTTGTGCTTCAGGTACAAACTCCATTGGGGATGCTTTTAAAGTAATTGAGCGTGGCGATGCAGATGTTATGATTTCTGGTGGTGCAGAGTCGCCGATCGTTACGATGGCAGTAGCAGGCTTCTGCGCAAATACTGCATTATCTTTAAATACAGATCCGGAAACAGCTTGCCGTCCATTCGATAAGAATCGCGATGGTTTCATCATCGGTGAAGGTGCGGGTATTGTTATTTTGGAAGAGTATGAGCACGCAAAAGCCCGCGGTGCAAAAATCTATGCAGAAGTTCTTGGCTACGGTGCAACAGGGGATGCGCATCATATTACAGCTCCAGCTCCAGAAGGAGAAGGTGCTTCTCGTGCAATGATGCAAGCTTTAACTGATGGTGGCGTAGAAGCTTCTCAAGTAGACTATATTAACGCACATGGAACAAGCACACCATATAATGATTTATTTGAAACACAGGCAGTAAAAACAGTCTTTGGTGAACATGCCTATAAGCTTGCGATGAGTTCTACAAAATCAATGACAGGTCACTTATTAGGTGCAGCTGGTGGTGTTGAAGCTATTTTCACAGCGCTAGCACTGAAAGAAGGCATTTTACCACCGACAATTAATTTAACAGATCCAGATCCAGATTGTGATTTAGATTATGTACCGAATGAAGCTCGAAAAGCAGAGATTCAATATGCTATGAGTAATTCACTTGGGTTTGGTGGACACAACGCTAGTCTACTATTCAAAAAAATCGAGGAATAATAAAGTAAAACTTTAATCAGTGGGTTTCATCTCCCACTGATTTTTATAGTTCACCATTCGGGCTTTTACAGGCAGTTAATTAAGGTGTCATCATATTAAATAAAGTAAGGCTTTTCCGCAAAACGAGGGGTTGATTTCCGTTCCGACTGGGCGCTTTGTTGCTGTCGCTTCGCTTTCGCACAGAGCAAAGCTTCCTGGGGGCGTCCGATGAGCCGCTTCACTCGCGGTGCTCGCTCCAGGGTCTCATCTGTGACGCTGATCCCCAAGGAGTCGCCCAGTCTCCACTCCAATCAACCGCTCTGCAGCAAAACGTCTTTATATGCGGAAAAATAGTGGCAGTAACAACAGATGTACAGTCGCTTCACTGCTATAAGTCTATTCTGTTTGATTAGTCTTTCAACAACATAAAAAAACGTCAGCCAATTTACGTGGCTGACGTCTTTTTTTATAGTTTTGTGAATAGATGATAATTAAGAAGAAATAGAAAGGATGCCCTTATCTTGTTCCGACTCTTTTTATTTTTAATGAGCTATGGCTTATTGATTCTCTCAGTAGGGAATCTCATTTTGTATTTGAATTATCGGACACTCGGATATTCCTGGCTAGTAGTTTTTAAGTTCATGGCACAAACATCAGCATTTTATATGGCCATTGGTTCAGCCATTGTGTTATGCGCTGTTGTGCTTGATCTTGGTTATGATAAAACTTTCAATGAAAAAGATAAAATGTAACTCTTATGTTGCTCTCTTTTTGGCCAAGCTCTTACAATCATCTTTATGATAAAGTCTTCTTTTTAGCGACGTGCACGACCAAGGCCCATTGCCTCTTCCATGCGTTTTAATGTAGCACTTGCAATTGCATTTGCCTTTTCAGCACCTGCGTCTAAAATAATATCTAATTCTGATGATTCTACCAAATTATAGAACTTCTCTTGGATTGGTGTCAGGTGATCAATAACAGCTGCTGCAACGCCTTGTTTGAAACCACCATAGCCAACGCCTTCGTATTTTTTTACAAGGTCGTCAATTGATACGCCTGAAATGGCAGATTCGATTGTTAGTAAATTAGAAACACCAGGTTTATTTTCTACATCAAATGCCACAATACCATCAGAGTCAGTAACAGCAGACTTAACTTTTTTCTCAATATCTTTCGCTGTATCTAAAAGCTTGATTGTCGCTTTTGTATTTGGATCAGATTTACTCATTTTCTTAGTTGGTTCCTGTAGTGATTTGATACGAGCTCCCGCTTTTGGTAATTGAATTTCAGGAATCGTTAAAACGTCACCATAACGTTTGTTAAAGCGCTCTGCTAGATCACGAGTAAGTTCAATATGCTGCTTCTGATCATCACCAACAGGGACAATGTTTGTATTATACAAAAGGATGTCTGCTGCCATTAATGGTGGATATGTTAGTAGAGCGGCAGATACGCTTTCCTTACCGTGAGATTTATCCTTGAACTGTGTCATACGTTCAAGCTCTCCAATCGATGCGACACATTGTAGCATCCAGCCTGCCTGTGCATGTGCTGACACTTCTGATTGAATAAATAATGTAGATTTTTTAGGATCGATTCCAGTAGCGATATACGTAGCTGCTAGGTTGCGAATATTTTGACGTAATTCCTTGGGATCTTGTGCCACTGTTATTGCATGCTGATCGACGATACAATAAACAGCATCTCCTTCATCTTGTAATGCAGGGAATTGCTTAAACGCACCTAAATAATTCCCTAGAGTTACAATACCTGTTGGCTGTACGCCTGAAAAAATAGTTGTCATTGTCATTTCCTCCTTGAATTTTGTTACCTCAGCTAGTCTTTACATAAGATCTGATCCGTTGATCCAAAATAAAAAAACATCATGCGTCCTCATTAGTTTTCTAATGAAGGGACGAATGATGTTTGAATCCGCGGTACCACCCAGCTTGCCTAAATCGGCCACTTTGCTTCGTAACGTGAAGGGACGAGCTTTGCTAATAGACTCCAGTAAGGAAACTAAGACGTTCACAAAGCTAACTCGGAAGTCCATTCCAAATGCTTACACGATCTGTTTGCAGCAACCACAGACTCTCTTAACGTGTAAAATGCATATGTACTACTCTTCGTCAGCGTTTTTTTATTTAGTTCAATAACCGTCTTCCATCTGTATAGATGAGGTGAACCCACCAAAGACATAATTGATTGATTGCAAAAAATTATATTATAAAGGATCGGTAAAAAGCAAGTGGGTAAAGTCAGACTTTTGGCGGTGTTCATTATTGGAAAAAAATTATATGCTATTTTCGCTGGTTTTTTATTTCCGTGCAGCAATAAATGTGTTCTGTCGAAAGCGAAGCGTCAGCGACAAAGCGCCCAGCCGGAACGGAGATCAACCACACGTTATGGTAACAAACTATTTATTTGAAAATGCAACCAATATTAGTAAATATACGTCTATATTGTACACACGGAACTGACAATATTCTCGTTTAAATTTTTTAAATGAGAACAAAAATAATCACGAAATGAGTGTTTAAAACGTGCTGCGAATGGGAATATTATTAGTAGTTCATTAGACATGCCAAGAAGTAACCTGCTTTGAAAAGTTATATAAATAGACAGAAAATTTCGTGTGATAGGGTTATTCTTTTTTTTATTGGAACTATATTCAAACATCACAGAGTACTGTATAATGGTATGTAGATTACATTACATTAATTCTAATTTAACACGCTGGTTTATAGATAATGATTAAAAGGAAAGGATGTGTCAGTATGATAGTAACTTTATTTACATCACCAAGTTGTACGTCTTGCCGAAAAGCGAAAGCATGGTTAGAGGAGCATGAAATCCCATATACAGAACGTAATATATTTTCCGAACCATTAAGCATTAGTGAAATTAAAGAGATTTTGCGTATGACAGAGGATGGTACGGACGAAATTATTTCAACTCGATCAAAGATTTTCCAGAAATTGAATGTTGATGTTGAAAGCTTACCATTACAACGTTTATATGAGTTAATTCAAGAGTATCCAGGTTTATTACGTCGTCCAATCATTTTAGATGAGAAACGTTTACAAGTTGGCTACAATGAGGATGAAATTCGTCGTTTCCTACCTCGTAAGGTTCGTGCGTATCAATTGCAAGAAGCACAGCGCATGGTGAACTAATATCTCCATATTCTGCATAGAATAAGTATTAGATGTTACATATGCATCAAGCATATAGTGACATCTATTTTTTTGTGTTTTACTTATGTAAAACCTTCTATATAAAGTATAATAAATAGTAGGGAAAAGTCATATATTTCCGTAAAGTATGTTAAACTTGATTTAAACTTAATAGTTTACTACAATTTCAATAATTCAAATATCTTCTGTGAAACGGTGTATATCCTTTTCATTTTATGACAGAACAGCATACAATATAATTAGAGACAACTGTGGACAATTAATTTTTGATTTCGGTTGCTCAACGGTTTTACTGTAGTGTGGTCAAAGGTTGAAAAACAAAAACGGGGTATGAGGTTAAAAACAATGAATAAAAGCATACTAATGAAACAAAACTGTTTTTCGACAAATGACAGTGAAGGGAGATGAGGTCTAGTGGACATCGAACGTGTAAACGAAAATACACTCAAGCTCTTTATTACGTACAATGATATAGAGGATCGCGGCTATAGTCGTGAAGAAATTTGGTACAATCGAGCAAAGGGTGAACAACTTTTTTGGGATATGATTGATGAAGTAAACACGGAGGATTACTTTGATGTAGAAGGTCCTATTTGGATTCATATCAATGCGTCTGAAGTAGGCTTAGAAATCATTGTCACACGTGCACATATTTTAAAAGACGGTGAAACCTTAGATGGTTCTTCGCAATTTGGCGAACACAAAGAGATGTTTGCCCCATTTGAGGACGTTGGAGAAGATCTTCTCAGTCAACTAACTCAGTTTGGTGACTTAGATGAATCAGAGTTATTTATGGATACAGATATTTATGTTTATAAATTTAAAGATATTGATGAGTTAATCCCTGTAGCGAAACGCATAACAGATGAATTAGTGGATTCCTCATTATTTAAATATGAAAATTGGTACTATTTGGTAGTTGATTTCGCGAACGCAGATGAAGAACTAAATCATCACGATAGAAATGCCGTTATTAAAGAATTTTTAATACCATCAAATTTCACAATCCATCGCTTAGAGGAATATGGCGAAAAAATTATGGAATATAATTGCTTTGAAACAGTGCGAAAATATTTTATTTAAAGTAATAAGTACTTGATTCAGTGGCTTAGACTGTAAACAAACTTGGTGATTATCAAGTTTGTTTACAGTCTTTTTATTTCGTTTTAAAAGATAACAATTTTTAAATTTCAAGAAAAAGCAGTTCTTTATTTGTTGCTTTAAAAACACTCCTTTACAATCAGTCAAAAAGGAGATGGTTTTATGCTTATGGCCTATAACGAACTTCAGCAGATTTTCCTCCCATACCAGTATTCAAGGGAAGAATTACAACGATATAGGCGGCAGATGAAATTTTATTGTCCCCAATGCCAACAGCCTGTCCAATTAAAGATTGGCCAATATAATATCCCTCATTTCGCACATATTGCTAATAATAGCTGTGAGCAGTTATTTGCAGAGGGTGAATCAAAACTTCATTTACAAGGAAAAGTCCAATTATTTGAATGGCTAAGAAAACTTGGGCATACAGTAAGGCTGGAGCCTTATTTACAGAAACTTTCACAGCGACCAGATATGCTTCTAATAAAGGAGCAAAAGCAAATTGCTATTGAATTTCAATGTAGTACAATTTCCCATGAAAAGTGGCTATTGCGTACATCTGGATATGAGAAAAATTCTATACAGCCATTGTGGCTTTTTCAAACACCTCAAAAACAATCTACACAAGGTATTCAAAAAATTTCTATTTCCCCAATTATGCAAAAGATGATAATGGTCACAGCACAAGGCTTGACTTATTTAGTGACCTATGATGCAAACACTTCGAGATTTATTTATTGGACGAATCTTCTTCATGTTCATGGGTATACTTTTATAGGTAAAGTACAGGAACTAACGATTAACAAGCAACATTTCCCTTTTTATGAGCCTAAGCCAATTACGAAAGAGGAATTTCATCTATATTGGCAGCTTTATAAAAAGCAGTGTAAGCAATTCGTATACCAACGTTTATTACATAGTAAAAATGGAGTACAAGATTCATTTTTATGAAGTAGTTATGAGTTACGCTTTACTTTAACTGCAATGCCTGATTACGTAGGTGTTCCGGTAAAAGATGCAGAAGCGATACCGATGTTTTCTATTGAGTGGCAAACGATTTTCCTCTATTTTTGTCGTCGATTACAATTAGAACCTCATGAACTAGAGGAGAGAACTATTCGATCGTTTTTAATCCAACAAAATGTAGGGGTAACAAATCAAGCAGTACAAGCAATTAAAAATTTTGGAATGGTGCTGGCGAAAAGTTATGAAGAAAAGGATATTTGTGAGCAAATATACGCACATTTATTTGCAATTGCCACAATATACTGAGAAAATATGAGAGTATAGGAAAAGCTAACAAATTAAGGGGGCTGGCACATGGCTAGTAATCAAATTTTAGTAAGAAATGAAGTTCCGGAAGAGTTAACTTGGCGCTTGGAGGATATATTTGCAACTGACGCACTATGGGAAGAAGAGTATAAAGAAGTTGGAGAAATTGCAAAAAAGGCATCTAGCTATGCAGGTACTGTAAAAAATGGGGCAGATGCATTATTAGCAGTTCTAACTTATCACGATGATATTTATCAACGAGCAATGAAGCTTTACACGTATGCTCATATGCGTTATGACCAAGATACGACAAATAGCTTCTACCAGGATATGAATAGTCGTATTCAAACATTAGCGACTAGTATCTCAGCTGCCCTATCGTTTTTAACACCTGAGATTTTATCATTGAGTGAAGAAACAATAGAACATTACTTAGCAGAAAACAAAGACTTACAACTGTATAAGCAATCTTTAAAAGAAATAACGATGGCACGTCCGCACGTTTTACCAGCAGAACAGGAAGCATTACTTGCACAAATGTCTGAGGTTACAGGTACTGCTTCAAATACATTTAGTATGTTAAACAACGCAGATATAGTCTTCCCTAAAGTGAAAAATGAAGATGGAGAAGAAGTGCAGCTAACACACGGTAACTATATTAAGTTTCTAGAAAGTAAAGATCGCACTGTTCGTGAAAATGCCTTTAAAGCAATGTATGAAACTTACGGTAACTTTAAAAATACGTTTTCGTCTACAATAACTGGCAATGTTAAAAAGCATAATGTCAGCGCACGTATTCGTAATTATGATTCTGCACGCCACGCAGCAATGTCTAACAACTTCATTCCAGAAAGTGTTTATGACCAATTAGTAGAAACAATCCATAAGCATTTACCAGCTATGCAGCGCTATATCTCATTACGTAAGAAACTTTTAGGTGTGGATGAACTGCATATGTGGGATTTATTTGCTCCACTTGTTAAGGAAGTCGATATGAAAGTCACTTACGACGAAGCGAAGGATATTTTAGTAAAGGCTTTAGCGCCATTAGGTGAGGAATATCAAGGTATTGTTCAAGGTGGTCTTGATAACCGTTGGGTGGATGTCCTAGAAAACAAAGGGAAACGTAGTGGTGCGTACTCTTCAGGTGCTTATGGAACGAATCCATACATTTTAATGAACTGGCAAGACAATGTTAATAATCTGTTTACACTTGCTCATGAATTTGGTCATAGTGTACACAGTTATTATTCACGTAAAACTCAGCCGTTTGTTTATGGTGATTATTCTATTTTCGTGGCTGAAGTAGCTTCGACATGTAATGAAGAACTGTTAAATGATTATTTACTGAAAACAATTGAAGATCCACAACAGAAAATTTATTTATTAAATCATTGGTTAGACGGCTTTAGAAGTACTGTTTTCAGACAAACAATGTTTGCTGAATTTGAACACCTAATCCACCAAATGGATAAGAATGGTGAATCTCTAACAGCGGAGCGTTTAACCGAGGTTTACTATAATTTAAATAAACAATACTTCGGTGAAGATATTGTTGTAGATGAGGAAATCGGCTTAGAATGGGCTCGTATTCCACACTTCTACTATAATTACTATGTGTATCAATATGCTACAGGTAAATCAGCTGCAACAGCATTAAGTAAACAGATTTTAGAAGAGGGTACACCAGCTGTGGAACGTTATATTAATAACTTCTTAAAAGCAGGTTGCTCTGATTTCCCAATTGAGGTATTAAAGGCAGCGGGTGTTGATATGAACGTTGCTAAACCGATTGATGATGCATGTAAAGTATTTGAAGAACGTTTAAATGAGTTAGAAAAATTATTGTTGAATAATTAATTTTGAAGGCTGTAGGTATTTCACTACAGCCTTTTTTCTATGATTAATTAAATAATAAAAATTTAAGGAATAATGATTTTTTTTGATTTCTAAATGGTTTAAAAGTACGTATCTTGAAAAAATACTGTTTGTAATCGCTTTCTATTTGACAAATTTGTGAATCTATCATCGGACTTGTTGCTATATTTACTATTCCATGATAAATTGATTCATGTGAAATAAATCACAAAAACAAACATACACCCCTTTGTTTGAACGTGAACATTTCTCCCATCCCCTTTGTGAAAAAGAAGCGTCACTATCTGTCGAGGATAGTGGCGCTTCTTTGTTTTGTTTTATGTCGATGTAAGGTGTCAATTTAAATAAAGTATTGCTCACTGCAAAGAGAGAGTTGATTTCCGTTCCGGCTGGGCGCTTTGTTGTTGCTGTCGCTACGCTTTCGCACAGAGCAAAGCTTCCTGTGGGGCGTCCGATGAGCCGCTTCACTCGCTTTGCTCGCTCCATGGTCTCGGGCCAACACGATGTTGGTCACGAAGGCGTTATCACAGGATGTGGTGGTTTTAGCCTTCGTTCCTCTATTGCTAATCCCCAAGGAGTCGCCCACCCTTCATAGAATTGAGCTTCTGGAAGCCCACTTCTTCAGAGGTGGGCGGAATGAAGTGCATTTTTCTTTTTAGAACATATGTTTATATTGTATATTGTAAATAATCAAAAAAAGAAAGGGGTGACGGGTAATGACGAAAGGGAAGAAAGATTGTTTTGTTATAGAACTCAAGTTACTTATAGATACATGGCAAAAAGATATTCTATTAAAACGTTTTGAAATTGCCCGTACACTCTATAATATAACCTTGTCTTATGCAGTAAAAAAATATACTTTAATGCAAGAATCAAAACAATATCGAAAACAATTACGTTGCTACCAAAAAGCGAAAAAATCTAATGATTCAAAAGAATTGAAGCAGACCGCAAAAGAATTAGATCACATTCGTAAATCTTTTGGATTAAGTGAATATCAACTGCATGCGTATATTAAAAAGCATCAACATAACTATAAAAAACATATAGATAGCAATACTTCTCAGAAAATCGCCTCTACTGTCTGGAAAGCGGTTCAAGATGTTCTATTTAAAGGGAGTAAAGCACACTTTAACGTTACAGAATGCTTCATTCTGTAGAAGGGAAATCTCATAAAGCAGGCATTCGATTTAAAGAGAATATTGTCTATTGGAATGGATTAACCCTTCCTGTTCGTATTCGCAAACAAGATTTGTTTGTAAAAGAATCCCTTGCTCTTCATACCATTAAATATTGTCGTCTAGTCAAAAAAGTGATTCGTGGAAAACATACTTTTTACGTACAACTTGTGATCGATGGGATTCCTCCTGCAAAGAGAATTCCATCTACAGGAGCCTTTCGACATTCCTATCAAAAACAAAAACGAGTAGGTATTGACATTGGTCCTTCTACCATTGCGATTGTTTCAGAAGAAACAGTTTTCATGCAACAACTTGCACCAGAAGTACCTTTATTGGAGAAACAAAAAAGACGTTTATTACGCAAGTTGGATAGAAGTCGTAGAAGTACCAATCCTAACAATTTCAAAAAGGATGGTACTATAAAACATGGCGTCAAACTCCGTTGGACATATAGTAAAAACTATCAAAAAACAAAAAAACAAATAAAAGAATTATATAGAAAGAAAGCTTGCTACATCAAAGAAAACCATGGTGCGTTAGCAAATAAAATCTTGTCTCTTGGCGATGAGGTGTACATCGAAACCATGCATTTTAAAGGATTGGCAAAACGTACAAAAGAAACCAAAACAAATATACAGGGCAAAATCCAATCCAAAAAGCGTTTTGGAAAAAGCATTGGGAATCATGCCCCTGCCATGCTAGTGGAAATCATCCATCAAAAATTAGGTTACACAAAGCAAACAATACAGAAAGTAAATACGATCACCTTTAGAGCCAGTCAGTATAACCATGTGACGCATAGTTATGAAAAGAAAAAATTGCATCAACGTTGGAGTCAAATTGGAACTCATCTCGTACAACGAGATTTATATAGTGCGTTTTTACTGATGAATAGTGATACAAATTTACAACAAACAAATCAAGACTTATGCAATAAAACATTTCCTACCTTTTTAGAGTTACACAATCAACATATAGAAGACTTGAAACAAGTAAAGAAAACATTCCCTCTTAGCATGGGTATCAAACAAATCAAGTGAGGGGTATTCCCCCGTAGGTAGAGCTACCTGCCTTCGTTAAAACTTATTGCCAACACAACATCGGTTGTGTAAATAAGAAAGTCTTATGGAACAGAAGATAAATCAAAGATGTTGTACACAGGACATGGCAACACCATCTGTGGAGAGCTTTGTAACGCTTCTCTTAAGTACATAAGAACCCCACTGCTTTAGTTGTGGGAGTAGTCAGAAGAGCAAGGGAAAATTCCAAAAGGGAACTTTAAATATACTGCGAATTTTTTCTATTCTTTGCTGTCGTCAATTTTAGTTTTCCAATTGACATTACCATATATAAATGAGCATATTAATCCGGATATTGATGAGATGATAGATGAGGTTGTGCATTTATTTATTTTAAGTTTGTATAATCCGAAAGAAAGTAATGAAGAGGCTATAAAGAAAAATAAAAGCAAGTGAAGTTTTCTTCACTTGCTTTTATTTTGGAGCTTAGAATAATAGTATAATTGCATTATTTAATACGCCACAGTGTAGCGTTATTTGTCTGAATTCGTTCAATCTTTTGTTGCAACATACGCTTTTTTAATTCGCGTTCAGCGGTTTGTTCTGTTAATGAGTAGATGAAAGCTACTTCATTTGTTGAAAGTGTATGGAATTTTGTGAATAACTCTTCCATTGTTGGTAATGGTTGACGCACAAGCTGTTCATCCATCATTTCTTGTAAAATATGTTCATAAACTTCATAGGAATAGCTACCACTAACTTTTAGGCCCTCATCTTCAATACATTCATTGAAAAATACAATGCTAGGCACTTCATCAACTTCCATTTCACGTTTAATATATAAATCGCATTGGAAAGCACGTGCTGCTTCCTTTGAACCAAAGTCTGCTGAAAATTCATTCATGTCTAATTGAACATCTTCCGCAATTTTTAACAGCGTAGCATAAGAATTGACATCTTGCTGGTTTAATAATACATATTCTTGTAGTTTCGACAAATAGCGTGCTCCGACACGTTTGCCCTGTAATTCTGCAGCTTTAATAGCGATAGATGGTAGGACAGGATGATTAATGTCGAGTTCAATACCTGATAAACAACCTTTTACACGTTTGCTTAAACAATTCAAAGAGGCAAGCTCTGTACTTAGTACAAAGCGCCATGTAAAGTAATGATTGTACTCTAAATGTAACTTACGAAGAATGGCTTGCATATTATAAGCTTCTGGACAAAGTGGATCTACGAAAATATACAATTCAATAGGCTTATTAGCAGTAGAAATCTCAAGAGTTGGCTTCTGCAGCATTTGAATATTATTCACGTAACAATTCCCCCTCATCGTCATTTGGTGTATTAATCATGTGATGAGCTGTTAATACTAAACGTTGATAATATGTTTCTCGGAACTTCCCTTCCAACCCCACTTCATCCATCGCTTCGGACATACATTCAAGCCAAGCTTGGGCACGATCAGGTGTAATCGGAAAATTCATATGGCGTGCACGCATCATTGGATGCCCATGCTCCTCAGTAAAAAGATTTGGTCCACCTAAATACTGTGTTTGAAATTGAATTTGCTTGCGTGCTGTCTCTGTCAAATCTTTCGGAAAGATTGGAATAAGATCAGGATGCTGAGCAACTCTTTTATAGAATGCATGGATTAGCTCTGAAAGCTTTTCAGCCCCCAGCTCCTCATAAGGAACAGTGTATTTTCGATTCATAATTAAATGCCCCTTTAATTCTTTATATCGTAAAGTATATTTTTATACTTGGTCATCTTTACAAATGTGAATTTCTTGTGACTACCTTCATTCTATCAACGTCTTTTCGTTAACACAAACAAAGCGCTCTTCCGAAATGTTTTCGCTAAAAAAGCACAAATTTCACCACGTGGGTGAAATTTGCCGAAAAAGACTGTATTAACAATGTTTATGCGATTAAGCTGTATAGTAATTCATCACTTTTTGGACATAATTCTGTGTTTCTTTGAAAGGAGGAATGCCACCATACTTTGTAACGCGTGAAGCTCCTGCGTTATAAGCAGCTAACGCTAATGTAGGATCATTATCAAATTTATCTAGCAATTGACGTAAATATTTTGCGCCTGCCATAATATTTTGCTCAGGATCAAAGGCGTTTGTAACCCCTAAATATTGAGCTGTTTTTGGCATTAATTGCATTAATCCTTGTGCTCCAGCATGGCTAACCACGCTAGAATTAAAATTAGACTCTTGCTTAATCACTGCAGCGATTAGCTTCTCAGGTACATTATATGTAGTTGCTGCCTTTTGAATAATCGAAGCGTATTGGTTCGCACCAGCTAATGAATTGGCATACGCTGTTGAACCAATTACATTATCCGAAACATAGGAGTCGAGCTTTGTACTAGATTGTGTATTTGCTAATGCTGCCTGTACAGCAGATGGTATAAAGACGTCATTAGAACCATTATAAAGTAATGATTGATACGCACTATTTTGCATGTTTTCAGCTAACCCGTTTAAACTACTAAACTGGTTCATCAATGACGAAGCGCTTGATACGCCCCCGAGCAAACTAGATAATTTTGCACTGTTAGTAGTAGTTGAGTCGCCTAGCAATTCGCTAATCATATTAGAAAACATAGAATTGCTGTCTGTAAGATTGTTTGACGATGAATTTTCTGAAGATCCTAGTGTTTGTAATGCTTGAATGTCAAGTAAAGTTCTGAGTGATTGAATATCCAAGGAGTTGCCACCCTTTCTTGTATACTAGTTAAGCTACTGTTATTTATTCATTTGTAATGCTTTCATGAAACGTGCGATTTTTTTATCTGTAGCCCGTTTTTCAATACCATATTGCTGTAGAAATTCGTCGAAGATTGCATTTCCTTTTTTTGCATCTTTTGATTCATATTCTACCTCATAATCGTCGCACTGCAAATAGAAAGAATGATCGAATACTAGAAGACCATCCCTATAAGGAATTTCGACACGATCGGTTGTAAGTGAACCAAATACTGCTAAATTTTCTAAAGAAATGTTGAAGAGAGCTAGTCTTTTTGCTACTTCTTGGGCATAAAAACCTTCTCCAACAAGCATTTTCTTAGCTTGCTCAGCAGTTAATTCGTCAGTTGTTTCTAAATGAGCATGCTCTGCATTTTTTTCTTTTAAAGTACATTCAAAATATTTGTCGATTTGTCGAATACGGAGCCCACTTTGTAGTTTTCGAATAGCTTGAGAAGGTGTGTCGAAATAATGATTTGTTTGACGATGAATAGCATTTTCGGGAATGTTAAATGCTTGCAATAAGTGTTCGTATTGTTGTTTTGTTAAAAGATTTTTAAATTCTATTTCAAGTTGTTGTGCCATTATGATCACCTGTTTATTTTAATTTTTTATGGGTGTTGATTAGGGAAAGGTTCCTCAGCATAGCGTGTGGTTGATTTCCGTTCCAGCTGGGCGCTTTGTAGCTGCCGCTTTGCTTTCGCTACAGAAAACATTTGTTGCTGTCGCTTCGCTTTCGCACAGAGCAAAGCTTCCTGGGGGCGTCGGGCCAACAGGATGTTGGTCACGAAGGCGTTATCACAGGATGTGATGGTTGTAGCCTTCGTTCCTCTATCGCTGATCCCCAAGGAGTCGCCCAGCTTCCACTCCAATCAACTAATATGCATGGCATACATTTTGACGAAATATCATCCCTAATTTCCGATGAAGGACAATTGTTTTTTGTGCGAAAGCGAAGCACAGCAACAGCATGATGTTGGTCACGAAGGCGTTATCACAGAAAGTGATGGTTGTAGCCTTCGTTCCTCTATTGCTGATCCCCAAGGAGTCGCCCAGTCGGAACGGAAATCAACTACACGCTATGATAAAAAGTTTAGTTCGTTTTTTCATTGATTTAGTATTTACACACTGCAACTATTTACCCTCTATGCTAAAATAAGAGGAAGAGTACGACGAAAAGGGGAACCGCATGTGCGTAAAATTTATACAATAGAAACATTGAATTTTGAAAACGAGCAACTTCATTTTAGTTTAAACGACATTGAAGCAAATTTACAGTTAAAACCTGCTGCACAATTAATAGCAGACTCTGATGACTTTGCGTTTATTTATTTACTTGATGCAGGAGAGAATTATCATTACTTGCGTTTTCCACCGAGTAGTTGGGATGAACTTGTACATATTTTACAAAAAAAACAAAATCCAAAGCTACAACTAGGTACGGAAGTTATTGAGCTTTCTAATTTTTACGATGAACTGGAAATGCTCGTGTATAATATTGAAGGAAATTACAATTATGGGGCGGAATTTGTCCAAGAGGTGGAACATCACTTCAAGACAATTCTTGCTGAATAAAAAGACAAAACGAACAGACGGTGTTGGTTTTGTTCGATACCGATTGTCGGGAGGTTTTTGCGATGGGACAATGGGAAATATTTTTAAGTCCTTATAAACAAGCAGTAGATGAGTTAAAAGTAAAATTAAAGGGTATGCGTTCACAGTTTGGTATTGTTAATGCAAATTCACCAATTGAATTTGTAACGGGACGTGTAAAACCTTTAGCAAGTATATACGATAAATCATTAGAAAAAGGACTCGCATTTGAGCCTTCTAAACAGCTAGGTGATGAGTTAGGAGATATCGCAGGCTTACGTATTATGTGTCAATTTGTCGATGATATTTCAACAGTTACTGAGCTAATACGTCAACGTAAAGATATGCGTGTAGTGGAAGAGCGTGACTATATTACACATAATAAGCCAAGTGGCTACCGATCATATCATATGATTGTCGAATATCCTGTTGAAACGATACAAGGGAAAAAAGTGGTATTAGCTGAAATTCAAATAAGAACACTAGCTATGAATTTCTGGGCATCTATTGAGCATTCTTTAAATTATAAATATAAAGGCATGTTCCCCGAGGAAATTAAAAATCGCCTTCAAAGTGCAGCAGAGGCCGCCTTCCGATTGGATGAGGAAATGTCGTCCATTCGTAGTGAAATACAAGAAGCGCAGGCCTATTTTAGTGAATACAAAGAAGCATCGAATCCTAATTTACTTTCGGAGAAGGAGCGTGACATAAAATGAAATTTTCCATTCAATCACGTAGAGATGCACAGTCGAACGAATTAATGGAGCTAGCTAAAACGTATTTGCAAGACTTTGGGTTAACTTATGATGAAGAGGCTCCTGAGATTGTCATCTCTATTGGAGGAGATGGCACTTTACTACATGCCTTTCATCGATATGCTCATATGCTACATCAGGTTGCCTTCGTAGGTATCCATACGGGACATTTAGGATTTTATGCGGATTGGAAGCCATCTGAATTAGAAAAGCTTGTTTTGTCCATTGCCAAAAAGGACTTTAATGTTGTGGAGTATCCACTACTAGAGGTAAAGGTGGAACATCATAATGCAGAATCCAATACGTATTTAGCGTTAAATGAAGCAACTATAAAATCACCTGATGTCACGCTTGTTATGGATGTTGAGTTAAATGGTAATCAGTTTGAACGTTTCCGTGGAGACGGTCTTTGTGTGTCAACTCCTTCTGGTAGTACAGCTTATAATAAAGCCCTCGGTGGAGCAATTATTCACCCAACTTTAGCGGCACTCCAAATTACTGAGATAGCATCGATCAATAACCGTGTCTTCCGTACAGTTGGTTCACCACTCATTTTACCAGCACATCATCACTGTGTTTTACGTCCAGTAAATGAACAAAACTTTAATATGACTGTTGATCATTTACAAGTTACGCAAGGCGATGTGAAGTCGATTGCTTTTAATGTAGCAACTGAAAGAGTACGTTTTGCTCGTTTCCGTCCATTCCCATTCTGGGAACGAGTACATGAGTCATTCGTAGCAAATGAGTAAAATGGATACAAGATTTACACTGCATTTTATAGCGGAAAAGGAAGGCCAACTACTAAGAGAGGCCTTAACTGAATGGCGAATCTCCAAGCGGGCTTTAACGGCAATTAAATTTGATGGAGGCTTGCTAACCGTGAATGATGTTGAACGCAATGTTCGACATCATCTTCGCGTTGGGGATCGAGTTGAAGTTAAATTCCCTCCTGAAGAAAAAAGTGAAGGGCTCGCTGTTGAACATGGTGAACTTTCAATTATTTATGAAGATGAAGCGATTTTAGTGCTTAATAAGCCAGCGCATCAGAGTACGATTCCTTCGCGCGAGCATCCAACATATAGCGTAGCTAATTTAGTGTGTGGTCATTTTCAGCAACAGGGTCTAGCATCTACTGCTCATATAGTAACGAGACTTGATCGTGATACTTCTGGCTTGCTGTGCATTGCCAAACATGCCCATATTCATCATTTAACGGGACTTGCACAGCGCAGTGGAGAGATTTCTAGACAATATGAAGCCATTGTACATGGACATGTGGCACCAGATGTACAATCAATTATCGCTCCTATTGGACGCAAGGAGACGAGTATTATTGAGCGAGAGGTACGTGAGGACGGTCAATTTGCACATACAGATGTGTCAATTTTAAGGCACTTTTATTTACAGAATGAACCGATGACACATATACAGCTAAAGTTGCATACAGGGCGCACACATCAAATTCGTGTGCATATGGCCTATGTAGGACATCCACTTGTTGGAGATGAACTTTATGGTGGAAGTCGCGAGCATATAAATAGACAAGCCCTACACTGTGTGTCCTTAAAGATGCTTCACCCGTTGACAGATGAGCGTTTACAATTCAAAAGTAACTTAAATGAAGATATGCAGCGATTATTAATTGACTCCTTAATTTGAAGTTCGGTACAAAACCTATCTATGAACGAAGACTTCATTAGTTCACTAAGAGTGAAAACTATTACTGGATATGTTATATATTTAAGGAGATGTTCGCACAAACGGGCATCTCTTTATCATTTTATAGCCCAGTAAAAGTAATAGGTTTTTCATAACAGCACGTTAACAGTAAAGAAAGTGTTTGTATGAGACCTTGGAGCGAAGCGGGAGGGGAACGAAGGCTAAAAGCATCACGTCCTGTGATAACGCCTTCGTGACCAACATCCTGTTGGTCCGACGCCCCCAGGAAGCTTTGCTCTGTGCGACAGCAACATTTTATCTGTGCGAAAGCGAAGCGACAGCAACAAAGCGCCCAGTCGGGACGGAAATCAACCACGCGTTATGATAACAGGTGAAAAATAGAAACGTTTACCCGAAGATTTATCCAATTAGATAGTGGTAATGATGTAGGTTGTTATGTAGTAAAAAAAGGGTTTGCAGAAAAGGCACAATACACTCTATTATATATAAGGTAGATTTACGGCATTGCCCGTATCAATGATTTAACTTATTTCAGCAAATGTTTTCTGTACAGAAAGCAAAGCGACAGGTACAAATGAATTTACTTTTCGGCGGTTGGTCAAACACCCGCTGAAATAATTTAAAGCCTCCGGCGGATGTCACTGAATCGGAAAGGAGTTCTTTGTGCAAGCACAAAGCCGATTCTGGACGCAATTATGCCGAGGCATAATTGATTGCTCGGAAGGAGGGGACAAGCATGATAGAGGAAAGAAATGAAAAGGATGATGTGCAGTTCGACGAGGCACGTTTGCGAGAAATGCTCGAAGCACATGATATTAACGCATTCCGCGATGAGTTTTTAGAGCTTCATCCATATGATCAGGCAACGTTTTATGAGAAGGTGGAACCTGATATAAGGAAGATCATCTATTCGTACTTGTCTCCGACGGAAATGGCTGATATTTTTGAGGCAATCGAAATAGATGATGATGAATACACAGCGTATCTAGCTGAAATGGATCCGTCATATGGTGCAGAAATGCTTTCTCACATGTATGCAGATGATGCTGCAGACGTTTTAAATGAGTTGGATACGAAACAACGTGAAAGCTATTTAGGCATGATGGATGAGGAAATAGCTGAAGAGATCAATGAGTTATTAAGTTATGATGAAGGTACAGCTGGTTCTATCATGACGACTGAATATGTAGCGATACCAGAAAATTCTACTGTTCGTTCAGCAATGGCGATTTTACGGAAAGAGGCGCCAGATGCTGAAACCATTTATTATATATTTGTCGTTGATGAAGCACATCGATTAACTGGCGTTATTACGCTTCGTGATTTAATTATTGCTGATGAAGATACCCTTATACGTTCGATTATGAATGAACGTGTTGTGATGGTGCACGCAGGGGATGACCAAGAAGAGGTTGCTCAAATTATGAAGGACTATAACTTTTTAGCAACACCAGTTATTGACGATAAGGGTGAATTACTAGGGATTATTACAGTCGATGATATTATCGACGTTATTGATGAGGAAGCATCGGAAGATTACTCTAAATTAGCGGGTATTTCCGATATGGATAAATTTGATACAACCTCGTTCCAAGCAGCTAAAAAGCGTTTGCCATGGCTTGTCATATTATTATTTTTAGGGATGTTGACAGCAAATTTGATGGGACATTTTGAGGCAACATTAGAACAGGTTGCGTTACTCGCAGTGTTTATCCCTCTCATTTCAGGTACTTCAGGGAATAGTGGAACACAGGCACTAGCGGTAGCTATTCGAGGTATTGCAACAGGAGATGTCGAAGAGCATAGCAAGCTAAAATTACTACTACGTGAAGCCGGTACAGGCTTAATGTCTGGAGTTGTTTGTGGGTTGATTGTGATTGGCATCATCTATGTTTGGAAACAAGAGTTGATTCTTGGAATGCTGGTAGGAGCAGCGCTTTGTGGTTCTATTTTAGTAGCAACACTTGCAGGTTCTTTTATTCCACTACTAATGCATCGTATGAAAATTGACCCGGCTGTCGCATCAGGTCCATTCATTACAACTTTAAATGATATAACAAGTATTTTAATTTACTTAGGTTTGGCGACAGTATTCTTAAGTCAAATAGGCTGAGAACCAAACTTCTTCCTTTTGCATATTGTATGAAAAAAAGGGAAGTGAGTAATGTGGGTCAAGAGCCACGCTTGTTTATAAAGTCACCATCATATTTTCTCAATATTTCTAAGATGCTACATGAGCTTGAATTGGATGAAAGTACGTCAGTGTATAGTAAGGACGGCTATTTCAATGAGCAAACTATTGAAGAAAAAGAAGAAGTAGTTGAAAAAGTACAAATAGATCCGTATTTACTAAAGCAGCTTCAATTTTTAGAGAAGCCTTTTCGGCAAAAAGCCTATCAACCGTTACTTATATGTTTAAAGGATGGTAGAGAATTACGTGGTAGTGCATCTGATGTACAGACCGATTCATTGATGCTTACTTCTTACGAATTAAAGACGCAAGAGATTATCTATTTTGAGGACATAGATCAAGTATTATGGCGAGGTAAACAATTACCTACCTTATGAAAAAAGTGTACAGCAGAGGATGCTGTACACTTTTTTTATGTGTAGTGTGTCAAAGGTGAAAAGACTATTCACAAATCCCTAAGTCAACATCAGCAATACATTGTACAGCGCAGAAGCATGATAAATCTACAGTGATACAGCTCTCAGTTGAACTCCAATCATCTACTTTACATATTTTTTTCATGTTGACACAGCAGCCATCTCGACTTAATAGATCTACTGTACTTTCGCTGGAGTCAAATGAACATAAAGGCTCTAAAACACGCAAAGTAGCGCAGCACTCATCGAACATATCTTCTACACGGAAAAATACTGATGTACATATACATGGATCTGCTGTTGGTGAACTGAAAAATGCTTTAAAAGGAGTACCGTCTTTTGTAATTAACATGAATACACGTGTATCTGCATGAGAGCGTGCAGGACTTACTATGCCTCCAAGTGGTTCTAAGAAACAGTTAGCTGTACATGGTTGACATTCATCTCTCACCGCTTGATTCTGAATGTCTAAAATAGCGCGTACTACGTCACAAACGCAGCCTGCTGAATGGATTGGTCCAATAGGATTTGTTGGCTTGCCACAACCCATATTGTCACCTCCTTTCCTTGTTACTACTTCTACAATATGTGCTTCTGAAAAATGGACTCGGGCTTTCGTATATATAGTTAAATGAATAGTTTTTTTATGGTTGGAGAAACTTTAAAGAAAAGGAGGGTAAAAGCTTGAAGCTGTTAGGAATAATGTTACCTCTATTAGTCAGTTTATCGCTTTTAAGTGGTTGCGGTGAAAAAGAAAAAGTTATTGTCTATGGTTCACCGGAAAATGAAAGGGAAGTTGAAGCCATTTTAAAAGAACAGAAATATGTAGACAAAACAACGGTTATTCAATATGACAATAGTATGCTTGTGGCCGTGCAAATTAAACCATGGGATAAGTGGAAAAAGACTAAATTAGAGAAAAAGTTGCAAAAGAAATTTGATGAAAAATATCCAAACAAAGATGTTTTTGTTTCAGCTGATTATAAAATATTTTATGAAGCCAATAAAATAAAAAGGGAACAAGTTGAAGATAATAAACTGAAAGATAAAATTGTGAAATTGAAAAAGCTTGCAAAGGAGGAAACATAGTGGAAAAAGAACAATACCAGCAATTAGAGCAAAATGTCACGCCAAAACCGCCTTATTTTAAAAATGTTGCAAAGGCGTTTCTAATAGGTGGACTTATTTGTACAATCGGACAGGCCGTATCCCTTTTTTATATGATTTTCTTTGATTTTACCGAAGCGACAGTCGGAAATCCAACAGTTGCAACAATGATATTTTTCGCCATGATTTTAACTGGGTTTGGCTTATATAAAAAAATTGGTCAATTTGCTGGAGCTGGATCAGCTGTGCCTGTAACAGGGTTTGGTAATGCTGTTATTTCTGCAGCCATTGAGCATAGATCTGAAGGATTAGTACTTGGTGTCGGTGGGAATTTATTTAAATTAGCTGGATCAGTTGTATTATTTGGTGTTGTCTCCGCCTTTTTTATAGCACTTATTAAATTCATTCTTGTGACGATAGGAGTGGTTTCATGGTAATTGTCTTTCAATCGAAGCCGTCCTTAATAGCAGGTGGTGTGGTAGCAGGGCCGCTAGAGAAACGTAGTATATTTAGTCAACATTTTGATGCGACCTATGATGATGAGCGTTGGCAAATGAAAACAAATGAACAAGGTCATCGAAAAATGGTTGAAGAGGCCTGTGAATTTGCCATGAAAAAAGCGGGCGTGAAAAATACGGACATTGATTACTTTATGGGCGGCGATTTGGTTAACCAAATGACACCAACCAATTTTGCGGCCAGAGACTTAGACATTCCTTTTATCGGATTATTCTCAGCGTGTGCTACCTCTATATCCTCCGTAATTATTGCGAGCCTGTTAACAGAAGTAGGTGCCTCCAATTTATCGTTAGCCGGTGCATCTAGTCAACATAATGCGGTTGAACGACAATTCCGCTATCCAATCAATTATGGCTCACAAAAGCCCCAAACTGCTCAATGGACGGTAACGGCTGCTGGTTATGCTCTTGTTGGTAAACATCATGAGGAATACCCTTCTATTGAAGCAGCGACTATTGGAAAATCGGTTGATTATGGTATGGATGACCCTTTTCACATGGGTGCAGCGATGGCACCTGCCGCTTTTCAAACCATTCAATCACATTTAGAGCAGCGAAATCAAAAAATTTACCATTATGATCTAATTTTAACAGGTGATTTAGGTCAACTTGGCATAAAACTTTTAAAAGGAATGTTTGTTGAGAGTGGCATAAAGAGTGAAGAGTTAAAACCTTTACGTGATGCAGGTGCTGAGTTTTATGGACAGGATGAAACGTTCCAATCCGGTGCAAGTGGTGCAGGCTGTTCGGCAGCTGTTTTTTTTAGTTACGTGATCCAACAGATGCGAGCAGGTACCTATAAACGAGTACTTCTTGTGGCGACAGGAGCATTACTGTCTCCGCTTTCATTTCAACAGGGCGAGACAATTCCATGTACGGCACATGCGATTGAAATTACAATGAAATGAGGCAAAAGCTATGGTTATGACATTTGTGTTTGCATTTTTTGTAGGAGGCATTATTTGCGCTATAGGTCAATTATTAATGGATGTTGGTAAATTAACACCTGGACATACATTGAGCACTCTTGTAGTAGCTGGTTCGATTCTTGCCGGAATGGGCTTGTATGAGCCACTTATTAATTTTGCTGGTGCCGGTGCAACTGTTCCTATTACATCTTTTGGAAATTCCTTAACGCAGGGTGCAATTGTTGAAGCGGAAAAACATGGGCTTGTAGGTGTGTTAACTGGGATGTTTGAGGTGACAAGCTCAGGAATCAGTGCTGCCGTTGTTTTTGGCTTTATCGGAGCATTAATATTTAAACCTAAAGGAAATGTTAATTAGACGAATACCCCACCCATTTTTACAACGCTAACATATGATAGGTTGTAGAAGGGAGGGGTATTTTTATGGGATATCAAGGCTGGGGTGCGCATCCTTATGGAGGGCATGCTGATGGTTATTACGGAGGAGATTATGGAGGTTACTATGGCGGTCACCACGACGGTTGCCATGACGGTTACTATGGTTACGGACATGGACATAGTTCAACATTTATCTTAATTGTTGTCCTATTCATTCTTCTGATCATTGTAGGTGCCGCTTGCATATAATTTGAATAACTTCTTTCAGCATATCTCTTTTGTACCGAAAGCGAAGCGACAGGTACAGAAGTCTCCCACCTTTATAGGTGGTGAGATGAATGCGGGTTTAGCTATTTTTCAGCGGATGTCCAAACATTTGCTGAAATAGAGGAACTTAGTCTAAGAACGCCACGTCCTGTGGCAACGACTGAGTGACCAACCTCGTGTTGGCCTAAAGCCTCCGGCGGATGTTACGGAATCGGCAAGGAGTTAGTAAAGGATGTTGCCTAAAATCATCGCATCCATGCGATAACGGCTAACTAACCTGCATCGGTAAAAACGCCACGTCCTGTGGCATTACCGAAATGACCGACATCGTGTCGGCCCTCATGCAGGCCTAAGCACAAAGCCTATTCCGAACGTAATTATGCCGAGGCATAATCGATTGTGACAGTAGATAGAGGCTTTAGCTTTTCTTCAGAGTGCTTCATTTTCTGAATAAAGTTTAAAGCCTTCACTAGTTGTCATATGTTTCTTGCCTGAGAACAACAGTAGGAATAAATTTGAATTTTAACTGATAGGAGGGGGAACATGAATCGCTCGCTTTTTAATTCAATTGAACAAAAAACTGGAGTATCAATGGATGAAATCTTTGCACTAGCAAATGAAATTCAACATGCTGATTTTAAAAATGAAAAGCAAGTAAGAAAAATCGTACGACGCGTAAGTAAAATGTCCAAGAGACAAATTACGCAAGAGCTTGAAGATAAGTTAGTACAATCTATTATTCAAGATGGTAATTCACTAGATTTAGATAAAATTACTAAAATGATGAAATAACATGAATCTACTAGGCAAAGCAATATATCTAAAAGGTTGATTTAAATGGATTTTCATTTATAAATCAACCTTTAAAGCTTTGTATTGCAATAAAAAGGGTGTTACGATATGCTTCAGCATTTTCGTAACACCTATTTGATCAATTATGCCTCGGCTTAATTGCGTCCGTTTTTAGACTGAGTTTCGCTATTACAGCGGATGTTTGGACACCTGCTGAAATAAGCTTAAACTCGCATTTATCTCACCTATAGAGGTGGGATACTTCTGTTGCTGAAAGAGTTAAATCATTTTTTCCATAGCACGATGTGGGATACCAGCATCCATAAATTCAGGAGATGTTACCGTATAGCCAAGCTTTTCATAAAACGGAATAGCATAGCTTTGTGCATGAAGTTTTAGTTTTTTCTTATTAATTAAAATGGCGTGCTTCTCCATTTCCTTCATTATTAAAGCACCTAGTTTTTTACCACGCTGATCTTGTAAAATACAAACACGTTCAATTTTTGCAGCATCGTCCTCGATACTTCGTAAACGCGCAGCACCTACAGGGTCATTGTCTTCATACATAATGAAATGCGTTGCAGATGCATCCTCAGCATCACATTCTAGATGAAGTGGCACACCTTGCTCTTCAACAAAAACTTGCTTGCGGACTGCAAATGCATCCTCATGTTCTTTTGTTGTTTCAACAATCTTTACGTTATACAGATTACTCAGCTCCAGTCAATCGGAAAGTTTCATATGTTGTCCACGAGCCGTCTTCCAATTGATATAAAAGATGAATGCGATCAATTGTATCTTTTTCGTCAACACCTGTCATACGTAATTGCCCAAAGATATCATCGTGCTCGGAATCTGTCATTTTTTGAGCAATAGTAATATGTGGTACAAATACGTGTTTTGACTCACCAAAAGGTACTTTTTCTTCTAGAGCTTGGTGTAATGATGTTAATTGTTCAGTTGGTTCAATACGGAAATAAATCGCATTTGTTGTTGGGAAAAATGAACTTATGCGTAATGCATGAATGTTTAAAGGTGCATAATTGGCAGCAAGCCCATCTAATTGTTTTACGACAGATTGAATATCTTCTTCCGTTGCATCGAAGCTGTCCTTTAATGTAATATGCGGAGTAATCTTCGCATAATGAGAATCGTAACGTTTTCGATAAGTATTCGCTAGATCTTGTAATTTTTTTGATGGAAATGCCACAATACCATATTTCATAGGCCATTACCTCCCGAAAATAAACAATTTTTTATTTAAGTATAACAGAAATTTCCGATTTCGTAATTTGAATCGTCTAAATTAATTAAAATTTTCAATTAATGCGCGGCGTAAATCAGGTTTCCAATATTTCCATGTATGATTGCCATTAAATTCTTCATAAAATGTAGAGAATCCTTTGTTTAACATGAGATGATGAAGCTGACGATTGGGTGTTAAAAAATCTTTAATTGTTTTATCCATCGTGACAACTTTATCTTCTTCTTTTCCGACAATATGATAAATGGAAATTGCGCCTGGATCTTTAAAATTCTCTACAGCTTGCAAAACATCTTCGTCAACATACGGTGATTGTAAAATGACCTTGCCAAAAATATTTGGGTATTTTAATGCGACCATTAAGGAAGCGGTTGCAGCCATTGAGTCACCAATGACCCCACGACTCATTCCCACTTGATAGGTTGCATATTCAGCATCTAAATACGGCACAAGCTCATGAGCTAAAAAACGAAGATATGCTTCATGTTGCTCTCCGCTTGGAATATATTTATGACGTCGATCCTTAATGTCCTTATATGGAACGAAGGCAATGATCAAATTTTCGATTTCATAGTCATCGATAAGTTCATCAGCAAGTTTTGTAATACCTCCAAGTTGGAAATAATCTTTTCCGTCTGATGCAATTAAAATATTATATTTATATAGTGGAGAATAATTTGCAGGAACATATATAAATATCTGTAATTCCTCCTGCAATGCTTCACTATAGAACTTTAAATCCTGTACAGTTCCCTTATCCAATGATGACACTCCTTCTCGTGTTTGTAACGAAATTGTACCATATACCCAAAGTAAAGGTATAATAGGTTGGGCTAGCACTATTCTAGCAATAAAATCGAAGTGAGGGATAGTTATGCATGATAAAAATACTCGCATACACTCTGATGAAGTAGCGAAGGCAGCTCAGGCTGCACTTATTCGTCGTGGTGTATCGCTAGAGGATATTGCTAAAATCGTTTATGAAATGCAAAAATCCTATAATGAAGGCTTAACATTAGACCACTGTGTTCATTCTGTCGAGCGTGTATTACGTAAGCGTGAAGTTCAACATGCTTTATTAGTAGGTATTGAACTAGATGAACTTGCAGAGAAAAAGTTATTATCGGCACCGTTACAGCAAATAGTAGAATCCGATGAGGGTTTATTTGGTGTGGATGAAACAATAGCACTTGGATCTGTTTTTACATATGGTAGCATAGCGGTAACAACTTTCGGACACTTAGACAAGCAAAAAATCGGTATTATTAAGAAGTTAGATACAGAACCTGGTCATCATGTAAATACGTTTTTAGATGACCTAGTTGGCAGTATCGCAGCTTCTGCAGCATCCCGTATTGCACATCGTATGCGTGACTTGGAAGAAGAGGGCGGTACATTTGCTGATATTGAGCCCGAAGAGCTAGGACCAAAACCAAAATCACATAATGAGATTTAATAGTAATCATATATATAACAGAGCCTTCTCAATAATTTGAGGAGGCTCTGTTTAAGTTGTAATATGAGTATGGCGCTACGTCAAAACGAGGGTTGATTTCCGTTCCGACTGGGGACGATTCTTGGATGTTATCAGCGATCGGCATTCATCGCACGTTTCCTCCGCTTTTGTTGGTTGCTGACGCTAACGCTTTCGCACAGACAAAACCATGTGGTTGCTGTCGCTTCGTTAACACTCCGCATTAGCACAAAAAACATTTGGTGGCCAAAACGGATCATCGGACCACAATGAACAGAGCATCATCAATAATTTGAGGAGGCTCTGTTTTTTATTATGCTTAGCCGATTGTTTACTCATACACTTAATCAACAAAAATAGATACATAAAATAAGGATATGCAAAGATAGAAAATAGTCAGCTTGTTGAAGTATCTCCAAATCATTGGTTTGCTATTGCAACTACATAACTTGAATGTAGTAGCCTGATATTTTACAATAGAAACATCGTGAAACTTTTTAGGACTTTTGATGAATTATGGATTCTTTTAGAAGCTTCCTTAAAGTGTAATGAAGATGAATAGTTGTGAGGGACCTACTACATGAAAATGCAAGATATAAAAACGTTAATTACGAGTGGTACAATCATTCTTGCTGTTGCATTGTATATGATTTTTGGCAGATCACCAGCCCAAGAAAAAGATGCAACATCGACAAACCAGAATGGTACTATTTCTATTGAACAAGTTGAACAAAAAACAGGAAATAAACGCTTTGATGTAGATTATATTAAAGCATATGATGGTGATACAATTCAGGCGACAATAAATGGCAAGAAACAAAAAATTCGCCTATTGATGGTAGATACACCAGAGATGAATTATAACAAAGGTGAAGCTCAACCTTATGCTGAAGAGGCAAAGGACTATACGATTAAATTGTTAGAACACGCCAAAAAGGTTGAAGCGGTTTACGATGTTGGACCAGAGACAGATAACTATGATCGCTTATTAGCCTATGTCTTCATTGATGATGTAATGTTGCAGGAATCATTATTAAAAGAAGGACTTGCAGCAGTGCGCTTTATTCATAAACCAAACAATACGTTGGAGGATGAATTTAGAGAAATCCAGCAAGATGCGGAGAAAGAAAAATTAAATATTTGGTCACATCAAAATTACTTCCAAAAAGATGGTTTCCATCCAGAAGTATTAAAATAAAAGTGATCGATTAAGGGACTGTCCCAAAAGGCAATGAAAAATGCCTTTTGAGGACAGTCCTTTCTTTATTCAAAAAAAGTTGTAAATAAAGTGAAGCTAGTTAAGTTTGGCAAAAGGATTCACTTTATTCTTTTAAAAAGATAGATATGGGTTGATTGCTTATATATATCTAAAATCAGTGATTTGATGATATTTTTTATAAAACTTTATTACAAGTCTAAACTTATATATCAAACGCACCATTTTTTGTTTTCATTGTAAAAACTTCCATCGACAAACTTAATTTGAGGAGATAGTTGATAGAGTGACTGTATATGGGGGACAATCGTTGCTTGGTATATGAAAAGTACCCCCTTTGATTGATAGGTTCATCATCTAGGAGGTACTGCGTGATTAAATATGTTAATACAGGATTAAGGTGCTGGATGGATTTGAACCAACGATAAAAGAGTTGCAGTCTTTCAATTTACAATACCTATATTTTCCTTTACCGAAAGGGACTCACAGGATTTTCACAGAAGATATGGCTATACTTCTCCATAGAGCATTCAAACTGATATTGAAACTGGTACAAAGACAATTATTGAAAATGATGTCGTTCAGAAAAATGCAGATAATAATGGAAATAATATATTACTTAGATCTAGATGCTTAGTATCAAGTAGATGGTGGTATCCAATCTGAGAAAATGAAAATCGCAAAATAAATTAGAAGCGTTTAATTAATTCAACTTCACTTAAGTAGAAAATCCATGGGGTATTAACTCGTGGATTTTTTTCCAAAAACATTGATTTTATGAAGGCTCTATTAAATGCTCGCAGCATACTTTCGTTTATTTGAAAGTTTTGTATAGTTAAAAGTCAAATAAGTTATTTATATTTTGAAATTTTTACTGCTGTTCATTATAATTCGAAAGAGAACTAATGTTCTTGTTGTTTTAGGAGGATTGATTATGGGTGGTATAAAGTGGTTGTATATTTCTGAAGAAAATAAAATTTATAAGGTTCCTAATCCTAAAAATGGGAGATTCAAAGAAATAAAGGAGCTTTCAGAGCAGGATGTTTTAAAGGTTATGCTGTACTACAGAACAAAAAATAGAAAACCAGATAAACTAGTAATGGTTGAATTTGACCGAATTACTCTTGACTCACAAGGGGGGTATGAGGTGACTGATGAAAGGAATAGAAGGATGCTACAAAATGCCTTTCAGTTTATATATAATACTCCTCAACAATTGGCAGATAGCAAATCACCGTTCGAGTTGCCTCTAGCACCTAGCGTTCCATCCAATATTGAAAAAAAGGCTTTATATGAATTTTTAAATCAGAATTTCCCTAACTTAGGAAACGATGCTCCGGCAATCGTAGAAAATGCAATAAGCTCTCTAAAAAAAATACATCAAAAAAAAATTGACTTAATTAAAGAGGCTAATAAATTAAGAAAAAGTAATTTAAAATTGTACTTTGAATCAAAAAAGGTTTAATGAAATTACGGAGATTTAGAAGTGGTTGATTTGGATTACAAAATATTCTAGAAGAGAAATTCGGGAAAACTTTAAAGAAAAATATAAAAGAACTATCCAGGCAGTTGGGGCATGTCAGTAATAGAGATCACATGGAGAATTGGGATGTTAGAGTCATTTCTTAATTTTTGAAAGTGGTAAACTAAACGATCAATATATGTTTGAAGCAAGATATTTAAAGTGATTTATATTAAAATATAATTATATTAAATCGAACCCACTCATTTTGATTAGGCTATTTTCAAAACGACGGGTTTTTTAATTTTAATAGTAAATTTCTACATTTTAAACTTAATGTGTTTGCAGTAAACAAACTCTGAAAAGGTGTACGCCATTCTAAACAATGGTCAAATATTACTGTAGAAGTTATTTGTTTAAAGGTTTCATTCTGAATTGAATGTAAAAAATCACCAATAAATCTAGTTTTGCTTCACGCAATTCTTTTAATTGTAAAGCCAATCTTCTCTCATAATCGTCTTGTCCATCTCCTGGTGTTTATAACAATCAACTACTACTACTAGATTATCTTGAAGTCTAAACCTTGGAGCAATACCAATTCTAAATTAGTTTCTTTTGACATATACCATTGGCGGTATTCCGGTTACTTTATTAAACAATCTAGTAAAGTAAAATTCACTATTATAACTTATTGAAGTAACCCGATTTTTAATGGATAGTCCAGCTCCAAGCATATTGAAAGTCTAATAAACTTCTGTCAACAGATTCGCCAATATTTTGGTTAAATAACTGAAGTATTCTTCGGTTTAATTCCGTAGGTTTGATATTTTATACATATTTATTGTAAATTTTTCTAAATATATCCCGATAAGTTGTTTAATAGTTTTTTTAGAAATTTAAGATTTATAAATTCGATATTCTTTTTTGTGATAAATTATTTTATGTAATGAATTAGAGGTGAACCATAGGTGAAGCAGGTGTTGGTAATTAAGAATGAACGGTCTTTAGCAAAGAAAATCGTAAGCGGCCTAAAGCAAGAAGGCTATTTCATTTTAACACTTCACAATGAAAACAAAGGGTTAAATATAGTATATGAGCAAGATTGGGATATTATCATATTGGATTGGGATTCGTTAAGTATACCTGGACCGGAAATTTGCAGACAAATACGGGCTGTTAAAACGACACCGATAATCATTGTGACCGATAATGTGTCCAGCAAGGATTGTATAGCAGGATTACAAGCAGGAGCAGATGATTATATAAGAAAACCATTTGTGAAAGAAGAATTAGTAGCAAGGATAAAAGTTATTTTAAGAAGAGGGGACGGTATCCAGCCAATCGAGACTACTTTCTTTCGGTTTAAAGATCTCTTCGTTGATGCATCCCGCAATATTGTGACAAAAGATGGCGAAAATCTCCCGCTTACTAAGCGTGAGTATGACTTACTTTTATTTTTAACCAAGAATAAAAATAAAGTATTAAGCCGTGAAATGCTTTTGAATCAGGTTTGGGGATATGACGTAGCAGTCAATCCAAATGTAGTGGATTTATATATTGGGTATTTAAGAAAAAAGCTAAAGTGCGAGAAGAAAGACCGATATATTCAAACAATCCATGGTAGGGGCTATTCAATGATTGAATAGTAAAAATAAGATAATAGGTAAAGTACAATTTGTCACAATAATCAATATCTAACATAATCGAGAAAACACGAGTATAAACAGTTTCATCCTGTTTTGCTCGTTTTTTTGTTCTATTAAATCTGATAATCAAACAGTTTCTGGTAGATATTTTAAAGAGACGGAAACTATAAAAAGAATACTTCACGTATTACTTTTTTGTAGCCAATTTATGCTTGAAAGCAACTTTCTTTATAAACTTATATCTTTCACAAGATTTTCACATAATTAAAGACTATACTGATTCACAGAACAACCAAATGAAAATGATTATCAATAGCAATTGAGATGGTTAGCGATTATTATCCAATTCAATCTATAGACTTCATCGTTTTCAAAATAAATTACATAAGGAGTATATGTATGAAGAAATCTATGTTTTTAAAATTAGTTGGAATTTTGGCAGTTTTGACTTTGATGTTAGCAGCTTGTTCAAGTAATAAAACTAATGAAGAGTCAAAGTCTAATGAAGATAATGGAAGCGAAGAGGTTGCTAAGCCTACGACAGTTGAAATCACTGATGCCCATGGAACCGTTACTGTTCCTGTAAACCCAAAGAATGTAGTTGCTTTGGATAATAGAACTTTTGAAACTTTAGCTGATTGGAACATTGACTTAGTAGCTGTTCCAAAGGATGTAATGCCTGCGGATTCACCATATGTAAAGGACGATTCAGTTAAAAATATTGGAAATCACCGCGAACCAAATCTTGAAATTATTGCAGCTGCAAACCCTGAACTTGTAATCGTTGGTCAAAGATTTGCTGGTTATTACGAAGAGATCAAAAAATTAGTACCAAATGCAGTTGTTATTGATCTTAATGTAGATGTTTCTGAGGAAACTGCTACGCCTGGGGAAAACTTAGTAAATGGACTTAAAAATTCTACAATTGCTTTAGGAAAAATTTTCGATAAAAATGAAGAAGCTAAACAAGTGGTAGCTGATTTTGATAAAGTTATCGAAGATGCTAAATCTGCTTATAATGGAAAAGATAAAGTTATGAGTGTTATCGTTGGTGGTGGGGATATTGGTTTCTCAGCTCCTCATTCTGGACGTGTTTGGGGACCGATGTATGAAATTTTCGGTTGGGCTCCAGCATTAGAAGTTGCTGATTCTACATCAGATCATAAAGGTGATGAAGTTTCTGTTGAAGCTATTGCACAAAGTAATCCTGATTGGCTTTTCGTATTAGATCGTGATGCTGCAATATCTGGTGAAGAAGATTCAGTTCCTGCTCAGGATGTTATTGCTAACGCACCTGCTCTTCAAAAAACAACTGCTGTTTCTAAAAAACATATTGTTTATGCACCAGCAGATACTTACACAAATGAATCAATTCAAACTTATACAGAGTTGTTTGAAAACCTTGCAAATACTTTAGCTAAAGCTAAGTAATGTAAAGGGGTATAAAATAGTGCTGAAAAATGTAACTTCTAGGGTTGAGATAAATTCTCAACCCCAGTTTTATAACTACAATAAGATATGGACAAAACCTTTTATATTAGCGATTATAGTCGTTATTATTCTAGGCATTATATCACTGTTTACTGGAGTGTATGATATACGTGGACAAGAGGATGGAATGGAAATGTTTTTCATAACTCGTGTTCCGAGAACAGCTGCATTAATGCTTACTGGAGCTGCAATGTCAATGGCAGGACTCGTAATGCAACTGATCACACAGAATCGTTTTGTTGAACCTACTACAACAGGGACTATTGAATGGTCAGGTTTAGGGCTGCTTTTCGTTTATTTATTATTTCCTGCTCCGACTTTAGTGCTAAGAATGACTGGTGCAATCATTTTTTCTTTTATAGGAACTATGATTTTCTTTTTATTTTTAAGAAGAGTTAAACTTCGCTCGTCTTTAATTGTCCCGATTATTGGATTGATGCTTGGAGCTGTTATTTCTGCAGTGTCCACTTTTATGGGACTTCTTTTTCAAATGACACAAAGTATTGAAACTTGGTTTGTAGGTTCTTTTGCGCCTGTTCAGGTGGGAAGATATGAATATTTGTGGCTAATTGTTATCGTTACTTTGTTTATTTTTATTTATGCTAATAGATTGACTTTAGCTGGACTAGGAGAAGATGTCGCAACAAGCCTTGGCGTTAATTACAACAGGATTGTTCTTTTTGGTACTGTTCTCATTTCTTTTGCAGTTGGAATTGTTGCAGCTGTCATTGGAAACTTACCTTTCCTGGGTTTAATTGTCCCAAACATTGTTTCAATGTATAGAGGTGATGATCTTAGGAGTAATTTACCTTGGGTATGTTTGATAGGAATGGGGACTATAACTGCCTGTGACATAATTTCTCGAACAATTATAATGCCTTTTGAAGTACCTGTTTCTTTAATACTTGGAACAGTGGGGTCAGTCGTGTTTATTATTATCTTATTGAGACAAAGAAAACCAAGGAGGCTACGATGAGCACATTGGAATATAGAAATAAAGAAAATGTCGAAATCGATTCTAGCCTTCATAATAAAAATAGATCAGCTAGGGCTTTTCGTTCTAAGAAGGAAGAAAGGCGTTATTGGATTTTGCTAATAACATTGATTGCTTTTGGCATCCTTTCTTCATATGGACTTTTAGTTTATAACAATCCAGTTCCGATTGATTCACCTTCTTTTATCCCAGTTGTTAAGAGAAGGATAGTAGCTCTTGTTGCAATGATTATTGCTGCAGTTTGTCAGAGCTTGTCGACTGTTGCTTTCCAATCCATTACGCATAATAGGATTATAACTCCTTCGCTTTTAGGTTTCGAATCACTTTACTCAACAATTCAAACTAGTACTATATTTTTCTTTGGGGCTAGTGCATTGATAAATTTTACTGGGATTGGATCATTTTTATTTCAAGTTGTTGTTATGATCTTAATGAGCTTGATCCTTTATGGATGGCTACTTTCTGGTAAATACGGGAATCTACAACTTATGCTTTTAGTTGGAATTATTATTGGCACTGGGCTAAATTCTGTGTCAACTTTCATGAGAAGACTACTTGCGCCTTCTGAATTTGATATTTTACAGGCAAGATTGTTTGGTTCTGTTAATAATGCAGATTCTGCATATTTTCCTATTGTAATTCCTATAGTAATAATTGTAGCAATATTACTTCTTGCTCATTCTAAGAATCTAAATATATTGTCACTAGGAAAGGATGTTTCTACTTCTTTTGGAGTTAAATATCAATCTAATGTAATTTATACTCTTGTATTAGTTGCTATTTTGATGTCTATTTCAACAGCTTTGATTGGACCACTTACTTTCTATGGCTTTTTAGTAGCAACTTTGAGCTATCAGGCGGCGTCAACTTATGATCATAGATATATTTTTCCAATGGCTCTTGCTATAGGATTTTTGATAATAACGAGTGCATACTTTTTGATGTATCATGTATTCCATGCTCAAGGTGTAGTATCAGTTATTATCGAATTATTTGGTGGAATAATATTTTTAACTGTAGTTTTAAGGAAGAGGGCTTTATGATAAAAATTGATAATGTTAAAAAGTTCTATACGGATGAGGTAAAAATAGGACCTTTGGATATTGAAATACCAAAAGCGGGTTTTACTTCTTTAATTGGCCCAAATGGCGCTGGAAAGTCTACGACACTTTTGATGATTGGAAGACTGTTGGATATGGAGGAAGGTCAAATTCAGGTGGCAAATATGGATGTTTCTGAATCCAAATCAAAAGACTTATCAAAAATTTTGACTATATTGCGCCAAGAAAATCATTTTGTAACTAGGCTTACTATTAGACAACTAGTTGGATTTGGACGTTTTCCTTATTCAAAGGGAAGGTTAACTATAGAAGATGAAGTTATTATTTCTAAATATATCGATTTTTTAGACTTAACTGATTTAGAGAATAGATATTTAGATGAGCTTTCAGGTGGTCAAAGACAAAGAGCATATGTAGCGATGGTTTTGTGCCAAGAGACTGAATATGTACTTTTGGACGAGCCACTGAACAATCTTGATGTTGCTCGTTCTGTTCAAATGATGGAGCATTTGAGACGTGCGGCTAATGAATTTGGAAGAACAATTCTGACTGTGATGCATGATATAAATTTTGCAGCCAAATATTCTGATAGAATTTGTGCTATGAAAGATGGACAAATTGCCGCTTTTGGAACAGTAGAAGAGGTTATGAATTCGAAAATTTTGACAGATATTTTCGAAACAAAAATAGAAATTATCGAAGGTCCTTATGGGCCACTCGCTGTTTATTAGTTACGAAATTTTAAAAAAGAAGCATCTCAAAAAATGAGTATGCCAAAAAACTAATAGAGAATTAAATTATTCTAGTTGAAGTTGCTGTCTGTATTTTACAGGCGGCAGCTTTTTCGAATGCCATTGCTCACGATAATGAATTGAAGTATGTCATAACGAGAAGTTTAGTGATCTTAATATACTCTGACGTTTTTCAAGGAGTATTTCAAAAAAAGGATGAAAGATTACCCTCCCCCCAACATTTGAACTAGAAACAAAAAACAGCCTATGATCATAACACAACAAGCTGTTTCTATAACAAAGGTGAAGCTCAACCTTATGCTAAAGTGGCTAAGGATTATACGATTAAATTGTTAGAACACGCCAAAAAGGTTGAAGCAGTTTACGATGTTGGACCAGAGACAGATAACTATGATCGCTTATTAACCTATGTCTTCATTGATGATGTAATGTTGCAGGAATCATTATTAAAAGAAGGACTTGCAGCAGTGCGCTTTATTCATAAACCAAACAATACGTTGGAGGATGAATTTAGAGAAATCCAGCAAGATGCTGAGAAAGAAAAATTAAATATTTGGTCACATCAAAATTACTTCCAAAAAGATGGTTTCCATCCGGAAGTATTAAAATAAAAGTGATCGATTAAGGGACTGTCCCAAAAGGCAATGAAAAATGCCTTTTGAGGACAGTCCTTTCTTTATTCAAAATATATAATAGTAAATAAATGTTTTGGCGAAATGTATTAAAAGAAATAACTATGTTGAACAAGTATTTAAACAATATGATGCACATCGTCAAAAACGTATTCAAGATTTATATAAGCAATGCTGGCAACCAAGAGATGAACTAAGTTATCTGAAGCAATCGCCCCCTTGAAACCGAATAGGAGAGCAACATTTCAAATAATGTTCCATGATATAACTATCTATGTAATATAACTATGTTTGAACAAGGAGATGGAAGCATGAGTAAGTTAGCAGGCAAAATAGCTTTAGTTACAGGATCAAGTCGAGGAATTGGCCGCAGTATTGCATTGCGTCTGGCACAAGAGGGAGCCTTTGTCGTAGTTCATTACGGGAAAAGACGACATGAGGCAGAAGCAGTTGTTCACCTGATCGAGCAAAGCGGAGGAAATGCTTGCGCGATTGGTGCTGACCTTAGTACTCTAGATGGCATTCAAGATTTATTTACAACTTTTGATGATACTATTCGGGAATATATGGGCGGTAACGGATTCGATATTCTTGTCAACAATGCTGGAATTGGTCAAATTATCAGTTTAGAAGAGACGACGGAAGAATCATTTGACGAGGTAATGAAGATTAATGTCAAAGCACCACTTTTTGTTACTCAACAAGCTTTGCCACGTTTAAAAGATGGAGGACGCATTATTAATATTTCATCTTTTGTGACACGTGCAGCTTCTCCAAGTGTCTTCACGTACAGTATGTCCAAAGGTGCTATCGACACATTTACGCGTCTTCTAGCCAAACAACTAGGGAGCCGTAATATTACGGTAAACGCCATCCAGCCTGGAATTATTAATACAGAGATGAATGCTGAGACTTTGGAAAACCTTGATGGACAAAAATATGCGGCTAGTCTTTCAATCTTCAACAGATGGGGAGAACCCGAGGATGTGGCAGATATTGCCGCCTTTCTCGCTTCCTCAGACAGCCGTTGGGTAACTGGTCAATTGCTCGATGCAAGTGGCGGATCTCATCTATAGAACCTGTAAGATAACGAATTTATAAGGATCTTCAAATGAAGTGACCCCAAAAAGTTAGACACATATTTTAAGCAGTTACTGAGGAATGAACTCTGTATTGGACAGGGTTCATTCCTTTTTATTTTCCTTTAATTAGTTTGTTATTGTAAATAGGGGTCCTGCAAAACACAAAATTTCCATTTAGGGGGTACTTTAAAATCTTAGCTTAATGGGCATGAGGGCGTCCTCCTATCCTTTTAGTTATAGCCCCTAAATTGAAGAATTTTCTCTACGGTTTATTGTTAGCGAATAAATAGCAGAGATTAAGGCTAAAACTACCATAATACCAGCTACCCACGTGTTGATAGTTACAGAATAGTAGTCTACAAGTAAACCACCCAAACCAGAACCTAAAGCTACTCCAAGATGTAAAAATGAAGTATTTAAACCTAATTGGATATCTGAGGAATCGGGAGCAGACTCAGCTAGATAATATTGTACAGCTGGACTAAGTGCCCAAACCATCACACCGTATAGTACGACAACGATCAATAAACTGATCATTGATCCTGTAGAATAAGGTAATAGGAACAAGGAAACTGCAAAAAGTATAAGAAATGTGAGTATAGTTTTTGCTCCGCCAAATTTATCGGATGTCCAGCCACCTATCCAACCACCTGTTATTCCAGCTATACCAAAAACAAGTAAGACCATGCTAATCATATTTGTTGATAAGCCCATTGTTGTTTTAAGAAAAAGCGTGAAATAAGTATAAACTATGAAATGACCAGTCAGCTCCAAAACTGATATGAGCTGGATTGATGCGATTTTTTTACTTTTTAATGTGGCTATTTGCTTAAGTAAAGGAATGGCTGGTTGTGGTGGAACCTTAGGTAAAAACTTAATGATTCCTACCATAGAAACAATACTTAAGACTGAAACTAATACAAATGTCATTCTCCAACCGAAATTTTCACCGATAATAGTTCCTAATGGTACACCTAACACTAATGATGCACTTAAACCCATAAAAACTAATCCAATAGCTCTTCCTCTTAATTCCGTTGCAACAGTATTGGCAGCCATTGTTACGGAAGTGACAACCACGATAGAGCAGCTAGCTGCAAGAATAATTCTAGCTATTAATAAGGTTGTAAAATTCGGACTAACTATAGATAAAATATTACCTCCTAGAAAAGTTAACATTGCTATGAGCAGTAATTTACGTTTTTCTACTTTAGAAGTTAAAGCAATAAGTACTGGAGCCCCAAAGGCAAAAACCAATGAAAAAACTGAAACTAACTGACCGACTGCTCCTACAGAAACATGTAAATCTTCTGCAATCATGTTGATTATCCCAGCGATCACCAACTCCACTGTACCAGCAACAAATGTGGCAAGTGCTAAAACAAAAATCCCTATATTCATTAAAAATTCCTCCTAAAAACTATTAAAAAATGAATCTAGAATCAAAGATACTCCTTAGAGTGCACTATAAAGCAAGTGTGTTATAATAAAAATATGGAAAAATTATTAACTATTCAGGATATATCCTCAATCACGGGTCTTAGTTCTTACACTCTACGCTACTATGAAAATATTGGTCTTTTATGTGAGATTGAAAGAGATGAAAATGGATATCGTAAATACTCAAAGAGCGATATTTTATGTATAGACTTTCTCATTATGTTACGTAACACAGAAATGCCTGTAAGAGATATGAAAAAATTTGCAGACCTAAGACGTCAAGGGGATTCTACCGTTACTGAAAGACGAGAACTATTAGAAGCTCATCAAGAGAACGTTCTTAACCAAATTAAGCAATTAGAAAATAGTTTAATTAAGGTTAATGAAAAAATTGACTACTATAAAAATTTGGAGGAAAAAGTTAAGTAATATAATCAGGCGTGTTGATTAGGATAATATAGGTTTATTATTGAGCGATAAAAGGATTTTTTTGCAGATTGTAGCGAAAGGGCTACTCGACTCCCGCAGGAAAGCGAGTAGCCCATAGCGGAAATCAGCGTCTTCTAAACAATTAAAGTGGATAAAAACGGTTAATCAACACATCTGTAATATAAGTTTCTAGAGACCTTTCTAAAAGGTCTTTTTTTTTATGAGAAATGGGAAAAAATACATTTGCCTTAGAGTGCACTCTAATCGATATAATTTCATGCTAAAGAAAGATTGGAGGAGAAAAAATGAAATATCGATCTATTGGAGATTTAAGTGTTTCATCCTTAGGATTAGGATGTATGGGAATGTCAGAATACTATGGAACTCAAAATGATGAGGAATCGATTGCTACATTGCATTACGCCTTAGAACTCGGTGTTAACTTTTTTGATACAGCTGATCAATATGGAGTGGGGAAAAACGAAGAATTAGTCGGTCAAGCATTAAAAAATGTCAGACAACAGATAAACATAGCTACCAAATTTGCTTTTGAAAGAGATGAGAGTGGGAAGGTAATTAAAATTAACGGTAGCCCGGAATATGTAAAAAAGGCCTGTGAAGCAAGCCTAAGACGGTTAAATACTGACTACATCGATATATATTATCTACACCGTGTAGATCCCAGCGTTCCTATAGAAGAGACAGTTGGTGCTATGAAGGAATTAGTTGAGGAAGGTAAAGTACGACATATTGGGCTTTCAGAAGTATCTTCTCAAACGATAAAACGAGCACAAAAAGTACATCCTATAGCTGCATTACAGACAGAGTATTCAATATGGACTAGAGATATTGAAGAGGAAATATTACCACTTTGCCGTAAACTAAATATCGCTGTTGTACCATATAGTCCTCTGGGACGAGGTTTTTTATCTGGAAAAATTAAGTCAGTCGATAAATTCGTAGAGAACGATTTTAGAAGGAACGCACCTCGATTTCAGGGAGGCAACTTCAATCAAAACCTTGCTTTGATTCGACAGCTAGAAGAGATAGCAAACCAACTAAATATTAGTCCGGCACAACTAGCATTAACATGGTTAATGTCTAATGGATTAGATATCGTCCCTATACCAGGGACAAAAAGGAGATCCTACTTAAAAGAAAATATTGCTGCAATAGATTTTGAATTGCCAAAGGATGTAAAGGATTTCATAGATAAAGCTATACCGGTAGGTTCAGCAGCTGGTGATAGATATCCTGTACATTCTATGAAACTATTAAATCAGTGAGAGAAGGTATATAATTGGAAGTTTGGAAAAAGAATATGTATATTTTGAGCATTGCACAATTTTTAGTCATGTCTGCATTTAGCTTAATAATACCTTTTATTCCAGTGTATCTTAAAAGTGATTTGGATGTTCACTCTCAAGCAGATATTCAGCTTTGGACAGGGATGATTTTTGGAGCTACTTTTTTATCCGCTTTTCTTTTTCAACCGATATGGGGAAAGATTGCAGATCGAACGAGTAGGAAAACTATACTAATCCGTTCAGCAATTGGAATGGCATTTGCCACATTCTTAATGACCTATAGCACAACAGCTTGGCACTTATTAGTTCTACGTTTTATCTTAGGGATTTTTGGTGGTTTTATCCCTGCCTCTTCTCCATTCATCACAATGAATACGCCTAAAGAAAAAATAGGTTATGCACTCGGTATAGCTCAATCTGGTGCTTATACCGGGAATGTTTTTGGGCCGTTAATAGGTGGAGTTTTGGGACAGTGGATAGGATTTTATAAAATCCTTTATGTGTCTAGCGCTATGTTACTGATTTCAGGGGCACTTATATTATTTTTTTTAACAGAAATTAATAAACCTGAACCAAGTACATTGAAAATTCCGACGCCTAAGAGAGGACGTATTAATTTTTTCTCCGAATTACGGGAAATTACGAAAGGACCTCTAATTGGAACTTTGTTTCTAGTTGGATTTCTTATTCAGTTTTCAACGATGAGTACTTCACCATTTTTGGCCACATATGTAGAAAGTATGTGGAACAATGATGTCTTTTTAACAACGATGGTAGGTTTAGCGGTTTCTATCTCGGGTTTCTCTATTATAATCTTTTCTCCCATTTTAGGAAGGAAAGCAGATCAAGTGGGTTCTGAAATTATTTTGTTAATTTCGTTGTTAGGTAATTTTATTTGTTATGTTACCCAAGCTTTAGTTTCTTCTATATGGCTATTTCTGCTCGCTCGGTTCTTAATGGGAATATTTATAGGTGGTCTGCTTCCATCGGTCATAAGTTTAATACGAAAAAATGCACCTGAAAAAATGGAAAGTTTAACATTTGGTTATTATCATAGTGCTCTATTTTTAGGAAATCTAATTGGTCCTTTACTTGGGGGATATTTAAGTGGAATAATCCATATAAAAGGGGTTATTTTTTTGGCTGATCTCCTCTTTTTAGTAAATAGTTTAATTTTAAAATTTCATTTGTTTAGACAAGAGTCCTATGTATCTTTACTTAAGAGAGTCATTTCCATCCGGAGGTATTAACATAACATAAAAAGCTCCATTTACTGATTGCTCAGTGAATGGAGCTTTTTATGTTAATTACGTGCATCGCTAGTGTACTCCAACTTTTTGCGTGAGCTTTTGTACGATATTATATGTAGGGCCTGAAATTCATATATCTCAAAGTCGAATTGTTGGACAGAGTATATAAAAGTCTATCATGTGTATTATTTTACATCTTTTGTCCACTCTGAAACTTTATCCTCATTATCTTTAATCCATTTTTTTGCGGCCTCTTTAGGATCAGCGCCTTTCATAATATCAAACATTACACTTTCAATATCTTCCGGAGTCCAATGGAAGTTATTAAGAACACTATACGCTCCCGGATTATCCTCTTTTAATCCTTTACGTGCAAATGTACCAATATATTCTTCGGCTCCGTATATGCCTTTAGGATCGTCTAAATATTTTAAATCAAAAGCGTTAAATTTCCAGTGTGGAGACCAACCTGTAACGATGATTTCTTCATTTTTCGCAATAGCTTGAGTAAGGGCTGCTGTCATTGCACCTGCTGATGAGGTAACTACATTCCAACCTTCAAGGTTACTATATTCTTTATAAGCATTTTCCGTTGTAGCTGTCATATTTGCTCCTGGATCAATACCAGTTATCGTTTTACCAGCTTCATCTGTTAAATCTGCGATAGAATTTACATCCATATAACTAGGGACAACTAAGCCAATTTTTGCACCTTCAAGGTTTTTACCTAAATCTACTATTCTATCTTTGTACTTTTCAACTTGTGGGGCATGTGTTTGTGGTAACCAGGCTGACACCATACCATCAACTTCTCCTTTTGCAAGAGCTTCCCACATAATTCCGTTATCTAGTGGTGTTAGTGTTACATCATACCCTAAATCCTCTAGAACTTGTCCTACTACGTTTGTTGAGGCAATTTCAGTATCCCATTCAACATAGGCTAAGTTCACGTCCTTTTTTTCTTTGTTTTTCGTGCCTTCATCATCTGAGCTACAAGCAGTTAATACGAACATTAATGCTAAAGCCAATCCTATCTTTAATAATTTACCGACTTTCATAAAATCTCCCTCTCTTTATTATAGGATGAGATATATCTAAATATTAACAAGTAACAACTTAAAGTTATCAAAAGGTTGTTACTTTTGTCAAATCGGCTTCAATAGAAAAATTGTTTAAACTCTCATTATGAAGAGGGAAAATTATCCAAACCTACCTCGAATCTATGGGAAATGCGGAAATATATTAGGTTGCTTTACAGGTGAATTCAGATGAGTAAAGCGAGTATTTAATGTTTATTGCTATGGTTGATACATTTCGAGGTTACTAAAGTAAATAAAATATCATTGGGCTTTAGTTAGTGAAAGGCCCAAATGGCGCTGATTCTGACGAAACTTAATATTGCAACAAAAAAGATTATCAAAATTTGCTCGAAAACTAACAAATTTTGATTTTATCAATTTTATAATTAGTGATAGTTGAGTAAAATCTCATATGTGTAGTTTCAAAAGATATAACGCTATGCGATAAATGATTGGAAGCAGTTTCATCGTTACTTTTGATTCAAACGACAGCAGTAAAATTCCGATACCAACAAATGCTCATAAAACACGTGCCCAAATGGCAAAAATGATGTTGCTCGCATTTGGTGTAACGCCAGGAAGTTAGTAGAGTTTAGAAATCAAGACATTGCATTAGGCGATGTAAACGATACTTTTTTGACCAAACGAAAACGTAACACGCGCACAGATTTACAGTGTTTATGTACAGAGCACTTGGTTTATAAGTATTACCATGATGGGAGATGTATCATAATTTGATACATCTCTTTTCTGTTTGACAACGTGTTCAATTCTATATTTAACCTTGAAAGTCTATGGACGAAATTTCAGGAAAAAGCGTAAAGAAACACCCCCCTTTCACGATAGAAATCCAATAGATGAGCTCAAAAAATGAAGTCTTAAGATGAAAAACTAGAATTGAAACTCCCCCAAAAGATAGATGTTTTGAATGGAAATATAGGATTATCAAGTTTTGCTTGAAATCGAACAAAAAGTGATTTTGTTTGTTGTAAAATGCTTGTTATAGTGTAAATAACCTTGAAAACATGAGGCTATATTCACAGTTTCCCAAAATGAGTGAATATGATGAAAATAAGCTGTAATTGTTGTTTAAAAGAGTATTAATGAAGTGTTTATTGGCAATATGTAGTAACTAAAGTAGTTATAAAGTATCGAGAATATTGCTTTTTAATGTTTAGTGTCTTAAAAAACGGGGAATAGAATGTATTGATAAAAGATATATAAGTTAATCTAATACAAACTGTTAGTATGACACAGCTGGGTTTTACTGGTGGAAGACATTGAGGTGTTTTTATGTATAATTTTTTGGATCGTTCATCTTTACAAAAGGTGAATATTCTACATCATATTTATAAAGAACAAAGGCTATATTCAAGTTTAGAGTTATCTCAAATGATGGATTTGTCTGAAAGAACAATTTTGAAAATAGTAGATGAAATAGCTATTGATTTAGAATTTATTACAAAATCTGCTGTTATCCAAAAAGAAGAGCTTAAGTGTTTTCAATTAATTTATAAAGATAATTTTTCTATGAAGACTATAGAAAGATATTATTTACAAAACTCATTAACATATAAAGCTTTTGATGAGATGTTTTACAATAAATTTTTTGATATTAACATGTTTGTTTTGGATAATTTCACAAGCCCTGCATCCGTGTATCGACGAATAAAAAAAGTTAAGCCTTTGTTAGATCAATTTCACTTGAAGTATACATCTTATGCGGAAGTCAGTCTTGAAGGGACAGAAAAGCAATTTCGTTATTTTTATTTCTTGTTCTACTGGAATTCGTGTTGGGGAGAGGAATGGCCATTTGCTCTAGTTTCTAGAGAAGAAATACTAGAATTAGTGGAGGAAGTAGACATCGCCTATTCCGAACAACTTTTATATTGGCTCGCCATTTGCTTATCACGCGCAAAACTAGGTTGCTTAATTGAATATCATCCAATGTATGCAAACTTTACGAAACATCATTATAACTATGAGTCATTATCGGAAAAAATCAAGTATATATTTAGAGAATGTACTGATTTATCAGATGAAGAAATTGAATTAGAAACAATGTTTTCATTTTCCATCATTAGTTGCATGCGTCATTATCAAAAAAAAGATAGTGCAGTAAGTTTATTGATGAACTTTGCACAGCATCATAATCAAGAATTATTTATACAAGCGACTATATATTGGATGGAGATATTCATGGAGCATTTTTCAGTTACTTTAGATTTAGAAGAATATGGGGCACTCTTTGTAAACTTACTGCATCTTCATTATGGTATTTTATCTTTTTCTGGTCCAGCTAATTTATTTAAAGAAGATCTTTATAAAAAGCGATTAGAAATGCATGAAACGGCTCAAATAGAAATCATGAATCAGTTTTATAATCGACTATTGGAAAATAAGTCTTTCGCCATCGTATTTAAACGCAAAGAAATATTAATTGGTCGATATCATAAATTACTCAAACAAACAATTGATTTTGTAGATAGAGACAAGATCAAATTAAAAATATTTTCAATGATAAATGATGTTCCTTATCTATTCAGTCAAATAAAACGTGTTTTTATTCATGTAGAATTATGTGCTGAAGATGAAGAGGCGGATTTAATTATAACAGATCGCTTATATTTAAATATTAACAAAGACATAGAAGATATATTTGTTTGGAATTCAGTTCCGGACAGAGAAGACTATGATAGATTAGCAAGAAATCTACAGGAAATCTATTTCGATAAATACCAACAGCCAAATAAGCTATTATTGAAAACTTTATTAAGTGAAGTTTAAAGAAATTAATCGATATTTTGGGGATGGAGGTTATTCATGTTTTGGAAAAGTAAAGAGAAAGAGATAGGTAACGGCCATTTATTACTCGACAGTAATATAAAAATGAATATTCAATATGGCAGTGATATAGAGAAACAAATAAAAATGATTAATTTTTCAATGGCAGAGTTACAAGTAATAAAAAGCTTGCAGCCATTTATTAAAGAAGAAATAGATGACATTGTTGATCGTTTTTACAGGAATCTCAGCCTGGAAGAATCACTACAAATACTAATAAATAAAAATAGTTCAGTAGATGCTTTAAAGAGAACTTTAAAATCACATATTTTAGAAATGTTTTCAGGAATAATTGATGATGAATATTTTTTAAAAAGGGCTAGAATAGCACAAATGCATGTGAAAATTGGTCTACAGACAAAATGGTATTTATGTGCTTTTCAAAATTTGTTTATAACAATTATGGAGATTACCGAAAAGAATCTTTCTGAAAAGGAGCTTTATTCTACTAGTGTAAAGGCACTCTCAAAATTATTTAACTTAGAACAACAAGTCGTTCTTGAAGAATACGATAAAGAGATAAGTAGAATTAAAGAAAAGTTAGACGAACAGGCAGAAAAAACTAAAATTCAAGTGATGAATTCAACTGAAAATTTAGCAGCAATTTCAGAGCAAACTAATGCAGCATTCCAGGAATTACATATTCATTGCACAGAAATGGTAGAAAACGTGAATGCCGGAAAAGAGTTATCTGCGTTAGCAGAGGAGAGAGCGGAACATGGGAAGTTTCAAATAAGTGAACAGGATCGTAATATGAGGAATGTTCATGAGGCAGTTCAAATAATCTCCAATGATATAGAAGACTTGTTAAAGATAACAAAGGAAGTTCAAGGCATTATTGATATTGTAACGAAAATAGCGGATCAAACTATTTATTATCTTTAAACGCAGCAATTGAAGCTGCAAGGGCAGGTGAACATGGAAGAGGATTTGCAGTTGTAGCAGACGAAGTTAAAAAATTATCAGAAGTAACAAAAAAATCAGTCTCGAATGTAGCTCATTTAATTTTATCTACTGTATCTAAGGTAGAAAAGTTAGCTGCCTCACTTGACTTGATTAATCAATCTGTTCAAGACGGAAAACAAACAATGGAGCAAACTGACATATATTTTGAGCAAATTTTACAATCTATGAAAGAAACACAAGAACATAATGAACATTCACAAGAAAAAATTGATATTTTCGCTAATGTTGTCAATGAGTTAGGTAAAGCATTTGAAGAAGTTGCATTGTCGGCTGACCGGCTTGCTAGTTTTGCTAATGAATTAAACAATTGATGAGGAGTTGTTTAAATGTGTAAAAATATACCAAAGGAATTAACGTATTATTTAAAATTGGGTGATGCTGTTGTAATCGTTGATGAAGATCAATTAATTATCGATGTAAATCAACAATATGAAACGATCACCGGCTATAAAAGAGAATTTCTTATCGGATTACCGGTAGAGTGTTTAAAATCGAGTGTAACACCATTCGTTATGTATAAATCGTTAAATAGTACATTAAAAAAAGGACAACCATGGTCTGGGACAATGGTGAATGTCAACAAATCATTAGAGCTAAGGTACTCATTTATAACGATTACGCCAATTGAAATAAAAGAAATTGTTTATTATGTAGGAGTAATGCGCTTAGCGGAACAATTATTGATAGAAGAAGTGAAGCAGAACCAAATAGACAAAAAGGAGCTATTTAAGTTGTTAGCTCTATCAAGTGAAATGCGCGATGTAAGTATAGCAGAACACCTTTTAAATGTGCAAAAGTTATTAGAGGAATTCTTACTAAGCCTCTTTGAAGATAGAACATATAATTTATCGTTAGAGTATATTAATAAAGTTATAGAATACAGCGTTTTACATGATATTGGAAAAACAAGTATACCAGAATCGATACTGTATAAAACTGGGCCACTAACAGTCTATGAAAAGAAAATTATGAAGATGCATCCTCTTATGGGGGTGGATGTATTGAATAAACTATCTGATGAAATGAACAATAAAGTTTTTAATGACAAAAAAATAGCTGAAAATATTATTAAATATCATCATGAGAATTGGGATGGAACAGGATATCCAATGGGTTTAAAAGGAGAAGAAATTCCTTTTGAGGCGAGAGTCATATCAATAGTAGATGTATACGACGCTTTAATAAGTAATAGAGCTTATAAAAAAGCTTGGACAATAGAAGAAGCTCTTTCTTATTTAAAAGAACATAAGGGTATTAAGTTTGATCCTAATTTAGTAGAAGTGTTTGTCGAAAAAATTATTCATAAAAATAGTATTGTTCTATAAGCCCAAAACTTTGAGTTATAGGGGAAACTATAATACTTAATTTCCATAATTAATCTATATTGTAAAAAAGATGTCATCATCATAACGTGTGGGATTGATTCCCGGGCGCTAGGGGCGTCCGATGAGCTGCTTGGGGCAACAAATGTTTTCTGTGCGAAAGCGAAGCGGCAGCAACAAATGTTTTCTGTGCGAAAGCGGAGCGGCAGCAACAAAAGTTTTCTGTGCGAAAGTGTAGTGCTAACGTAGCGGTAGCAACAGGATGTAGGTCACGAAGGCGTTTATCAGAGGACATGATGGTTTAACCTTCGTTCTCCTCCCCCCCAAGGAGTCGTCCAGTCTTCACTCCAATCAACTTATTTATGGCACGTTTAAACAATTGTTATCCACAACTTTTGGTGATGAGCCAAAATAATAATAAATATAACGGAGGATCATATGAAGTTTTTTAAAAATTCATCATTGGTTGGGAAATTCGGAATATTGAACACTGTTATGTTGATTGCAATTGTCATCATAGGGTTTACTGGAATCTATGGCGTTAAAGAAATGAATGATAATGCAAAGCATATTTATGAAGAAAATTTAACATCTGTCTATTTATTAAGCAATCTTTCAATTAACCAGCAAAAAATAACTAATTTAAAGTTCAAAATTTTTTATAATTCACAAGATAACGACGAGAAAATGGAATATTACGAAAAAATAGCTGCTTTAGAAGAAGAAAATAGTCGCACATTTCAAGATTTAAAAAATACAAAAATGAGTAGCGAGGAAGAAAAGTTAAGTAAGAATTTAGAACAAGTACTTGAAAGTTATAAAGGTACATTAGAATCCATTTTTCAACAAGTTATCTCTGATGCAGATATAGAAGATGCTGATTCATTACTAACACCTCTATTAGAAATAGAGAAGCAAAGAGATGCTCTTATGGAACAAATAGAAAAAATTAATATTAAAAGTGCTGAAATAAAAAGCGAAGAAAATAATACAGCATATTCTAAAACTCTTTATAGAAACATCGTTATTATGGCTATTGTTTTAATATTTAGTGTAAGTTTCTTAATTTATTTAAGCAGATATGTTAAAAAGGCAATCTCCAATATTAAGAATGTTATATCTGCACTTGAAAATGGTGATTTATCACAACATGCCCCGGTGATATTTTCTGATGACCTTGGGAAAATTACTGAAGGGTTGAACAATTCTGTTTCGCATATTCAGGAACTTGTTTCTAGTGTTAGTAGCACATCAGCACAAATGAGTATTTTAAGCGAAGATTTAACTGCAACTATTGAGGAAATTACTGCTTCAATGGATGAAATTGATACAACTACAAAGGATGTTGCTATGGGTAGTACTACACTAGGTGCAACAACCGAGCAATTAAATGCTACTGCAATTGAGGTACTAGATAGTGCGGAAAAATTAAATGAGAAAACAGAATATAGTCTTGGTTTCTCGCAAAAAGTAAAAGAGAGAGCAATTGATATTAAGGAAACAGCTGTTCAAGCATACAGTACAGCTCGTAATCTATATGATGAAAAACAAAGGTTAGTTTTAGAGGCAATTCAAGCCGGAAAAATCGTATCCGAAGTAAAAGTAATGTCTGACACAATAGCAGATATTGCAGATCAAACCAATTTATTAGCATTAAATGCAGCTATTGAGGCTGCGAGAGCAGGGGAGCAGGGTAAAGGTTTTGCTGTTGTAGCTGATGAAGTACGGAAATTAGCTGAACAATCATCTGAGACTGTTCAAAAAATACAAACTGTTACTAGTGAAGTAGAAGAAGCATTTACGAATGTGTCTATTAATGCGCAAGAGCTTTTACACTTTATAGATAATAAAGTAACACCTGATTATGAGCTTTTCCAAAACAGTGGAATTCAATATGAAGAAGATGCTATGTACTTTAATAAATTAATAACTGAAGTGACAACATTTGTTGGAACGATGAAATATTCTATGCTAGAAATACAAAATGCAATTGAAAATGTATCAAATGTCGCAATAGAGTCATCTGATCAGTCGAATGATATAGCAAAGAGTATTTCAGAAACTTTACAAGCAATACAGCATGTAGCAGAGTCATCCGTTGAAACCGCAAATATTGCTGAAAAGATTTCCAAACAATTGAATAAGTTCAAACTATAGGATAACAGTACCCGCGGGTAAAAGACGAAAAAACGTAAGTAATATCAAGTCTTCCGCGGGTTAAAAGTGTTAAAGCATGTGAAATAGTCATTGTATCAATGGCAATCCTAATTTCTCAGCAATTAACTCTGTTCAAAACATAGATGAACAAAAATTTTATTCCTTCATATCCTATGTGAGAATGGATTTTACGTTATTGAGGAGGAAAAGAATGCATTGGATAGCCATCATTCTTATTGGGATAGCTGCCAACTTAGATAATTTAGGAATTGGTCTCGCCTATGGTATTAAGCGAGTGAAAATACCCATATTATCCAATGCGGTTATTGCCCTTATTTCAATGATCGTCACTTACGCAGCAGTAACAGCTGGAAGTGTAGTTATTAATTATATCTCTCCAGATTTCGCAAATTTAATAGGAAGTCTTTTACTTTGTGCCATAGGGATATGGACGTTATTATCTAGTCGCTTTTCTAAACAAGGAATATTGGGAAACCCGGAAGTATTTGATGAGGATAAAAATTATATAATTTCAATTCGAGAAGCAATGACGCTCGGCTTTGTCTTATCAGCCAACTGTTTAGCTGGAGGAATAGCGCTTGGAGCCAATGGTATTTCTGCGATCTGGACAGTTATTTCTATCGGTTTTTTTTCGTTCATCACAGTAGGCGCTGGTGTTCATTTTGGAGTCTTACTTACCAAGACTTTTATTGGAAAACACTCAACCGCTATTTCTGGTTGGTTGCTTATACTTATAGGGGTCATTGAAATAATTTCTTAAATTCAGTAGATGTCTAGTTGAGATGAATAAATAGAAAGAGGCTATTCTATATAATAGGAAATATCACATGTTTTTTTCGTGATATTTTCTTTTTTTGAGGCAATTTTGACATGTTGAGGACAAATTTGATTTTGTTATTGACATACACTGGCAATAACGATTATTCTTGGTAACAGAAGTATAATTGAGAATGATTTTCGTTTTCAATAAAATACTTTCAATTATGTTTTCAGAGGAGGCGTACAACACATGAAGAAATTGATGATGCTCGTTATGCTTATAACTTTGCTTGTATTTAACATTGCGCTACCGCAAGCATCGGCTCAACTAGCTGACGGCACTCATTCGATAAAATATCAGGTCAATAAACCAGAGAACAACTCTGTATCCATTGCAAACGATTATTTTATAAAACCAGCAAAGGTCACATTGAAGAATGGGACAGCTACTGTTCAAATTACATTAAAAAATAGTGCATGGATCACAAAGTTCCAACCACCAGGTGGAGCAACTGTAGTAAGTGAAGATAAAGCAGCAGATACACGTACTGTGCAATTTACTGTTAAAGATTTAACGAAACCAGTTGTGACTTCTATGAAAATTGATATTGACGATATTAATTATCATCACGAATACAGCGTTTCACTAGTATTTGATGCAGCATCTGTAGGAAGCACAACCATAACGGAAGCATCTGATTCGAAAACTACTAATGCTCCAGCAAATTCTTCTGAAAGTCATGCGCCAAATCCACAAACAAGTGATGCGACTCCATATTTATTAATTGGAGCATTAGTTGGATCAGCATTTTTACTTTATAGAAAAAAACTACAAACAAAAACGGAGGGTCAATAATGGCTAAAAAACGACAATCACGCGCAACAAAAATAGTACTAGCTTCATTGCTAGTAGCATCACTTTCAGCACCATTATTTGCGTCTGCAAAGGCTGAAGTAACGACTACAAATACTGCAATAAAAGTAGAGGCTGTTAAATCAGAGAATACTAGCACTATTGTTGATTTTCAAATCTTTAAGCCTGGTACAACAGAACCACAACCTGCAATTAGCTCTCATCTTGTAACCCAAGGCACAATCGTTGAGAAGGATGGAAAATTTGAGGCGAAATTAACGGTAGCAGCAAAATCTGCCCCAATGATTGCAGGCTTAGAAACAAAGCAAGGTGATAAGTTTGTAGATGCTACTGAAGTGAAAAATGCAGATGGAACAATTACATACAGTTTCCCAGTAGTAGCTGGTGAAATATTACAAGCAAAAATTCACGTTGTCGTAGCTTCAGCTAATATGGACAAGTGGTATGATTTTGATTTAAAAGCAGTAGAAAATAAGGAAGTAACTACTACAGAGGGAAATGGTAAATCTGAGGAGGTTAAAGAAGAAGTTAAAGTAAATGAAGTAGCTGTCACTGTTTACAAAAACGGTACTTCTGAAGAATCTATGATGAAGCAATATATTAACCCAAAAGTAGACGTATCAGTAGTAGATGGTAAAAACATAGTTACTATGACATTCCCTCAAGGTCAATATGTTAAAGGATTCTCAGTAGAGGGAAAAGAAGCAACTTTAGTAAGTAAAGACGATGCAACAAATATAAGTAAGTATTCATTTGAAGTGGCAGACTTAAAAAAACTTGTGAATGCCCAACTGCATATTGTTGTGAATGAACCGGGCAAAGGCGTGAACTATGACTCGAACCACCAAGTGCAATTTAGTTTTGCTGTGGAAGGCGCAGTGAGACCAGTGGTGAATCCATTTAAAGATATTAGCAATGATGCTAATAAAGAAGCAATCTTAGCATTATACAGTAAGGGAATTGTTAAGGGGCAAGATAATTTTAAACCATATGACAATATTACACGCTCTCAATTTGCGTTAATGATTGCACGTTCATTAAATTTATCTACTACAACAGATGCTGGATTTAAAGATACAGCGAAACTTGACACAGAACGTGTACAAGCAATCAATGCTTTAGCTAATGCTGGAATTGTTGTGAAAGCAGAGAACTTTAATCCAAATGGAACACTTACTCGACAACAAGCTGCAGTGATGATTTATCGTGCAGTAGCACATGTTGCAGGAAAAGAAATGAACTATGGTGATCCAAGCTTATCTTATTATGCAGATGGTGCAACTGTCACAAGTGAAGAAGCTAAAAAAGCTTTTGCGTTTCTATACGCAGGTAAAATCATGACTGGATCTGTAAATGCTGAAGGTAAAACTGTTATTAATGCAAGTAGCCCATTGAAACGCACACAAATGGCAAAAATTTTAAATGGTTCATTACAATACATGAATAAATAGCGCGGTTACAGCAACTTCCTTTCTCGCTTATTTGAGGAAGGAAGTTACTGTTATGTTAACTTCTTTCAGCAAGTGTTTTATGTAATGAAAGTGAAACGGCAGTTACAAGTGTTTTATGTAGCGAAAGCGAAGCGACAGGTACAGTAGTCTCCCACCTCTATGATGGTGAGATGAATGCGGTTTTAAGTCACTTTTTAGCTCTTGTCCATACATCCACTGAACTTATGCCGAGGCATAATTGATAGATATTGGAGGGATTTACACAGTGAATAGAAAAATATTTCGAGGATTCATTTTCAGCACTATCTTACTGATGTTTTTTTCTCCATGTTTTTCGTTTAAGGCAAAAGCTGAAGAATCTGTATTAGTAAATGGGAGCTATCAAGTTGAACTAAGTTTTTCATCTCTAGATGGAGCAAAAGACAATATTTTTAGCGAATTGGCGACAGTTGATGTAAAGAATAGTCAGTATAAATTAAATTTAGCTATAAATAAGCCATTGAGTATAAGAGATATACATATCGAACAGTTGGAAAATGAGCTTTCGTTAAACATTCAGACTGAAAATTTAGTTCAATTTGATGTCAAGGATTTACAACAGCCTATTATCATTAAAGGCGAGATGGCACTTTCATCCTCCGAGGAATATTTCTTTTTTTCACAGGAGATTCAATTACAGTTAACAACCCTTTCAACAATTGTGCCAAAGGATGAGGAAGCTATTCCAGAAAGTGAAACCAAAGAATCTACTTCAGAAGAAACCTATGATAAGGAATGGTCATTGAATTACATATTGTTAGTAGATGGAAAAGACGAACAATCTATTATGAATACATATGTAAATCCTGTTGCAAAAATAAAAGGAAAAAACGGCAAATATTATGCCCATATGACAATTTTAAAATCTATGTGGATAACAGGCTTAACCGTAGATCAACAAGGAAAACAGGTAGAGCCAAAGCTTATTTCACCTGAAGACAATGTCCGAATTGTCGAATTTGAAATTCACAATTTTGAACAGCCAATACGAATGTGGGTGAAGGTAGATATTCCTGAGATTTCTTATCATCATCAATATTTCGTAAATTTAAAATTCGATCAACAGCAGGTAGCAAAGTTTTTAAATACGCCTGCTGTGACAGCACCCGCTAAGCAAGTAACGAGTGAAAAGCCTTCCGTTATTGTTAAAGAAGAAGTGAAAAAGGCACCAGTGGTAGCACAACATGAGACGGTGGTAAAACCAACTCAGCTGACACGGCCAATTCCATCATTTCAGACTACTTTAACTGTGCCAAAGGAGGAACCGTTAGCATTTGATCGTACACTTGACGCGTCTATTGAGGATGCTGTTAAAGATGAAGCCAAGAAATCTGATGTTAAAGAGGAAACTACTGAAAAAGTGGTGAAGAATACTAAAGTCGATCAGCAGCTTGCTCAGCTGAATATCATAAAGATAGTTTTGCTTGTAGTAATCTGTCTTTTGTCGGGCTGGTTGCTCGTTCGTCGTATCAGAAATTCTAAAAAAGATGTGACTGAATAAGTAGGAGATGACTTTATGCAAAAGAATTGGAAATGTTGGTTGCTTATAATGGTGCTTATGTCATTACTTTTGGTAATTGCTGGCTGTAATAATGGAGATAAGCAAGAAGAAACAGAGACATCTACTGAAAAGCAACCAGTTAAAGCAGCTGAAGAGAATGAACATCGTATTATTGTAGGTACAGTTGTTATTGCAGAAATTTTAGATAAGCTTGATTTAGATGCTATAGCAGTACCTGAAACAGAAAAAACATTAGCAAAACGTTTTGATGGTCTCCCTACTATCGGTAATGCAATGGAGCCGGATATGGAGATTGTTAAATCATTAAATCCAACAGATGTGTTATCGGTGTCAACGTTAGAATATGACTTACAGGATAAATTTGAGCAGTTAAAAATTCCAGTTAATTTTTTAAACTTTCAAAGTGTAGATGCTATGCTTTCCGAAATTAGAACTCTCGGTGAACGTTATGATCGCGAAGCACAAGCCGAGGAGTTAGTGAATGGCCTGCAAAAAAATATTGATGCTGTACAAACAGTTGCTGGTAACAAAAAGGGACCTCGTGTACTAATTTTACTTGGCATTCCAGGTAGTTATTTAGTTGCAACTGAAAACTCCTATGCAGGTGATCTTGTGAAACGGGCAGGCGGTATTAATGTAATGGAAGGGCAGGATGCTGAATATTTGGCTTCAAATACTGAGTATCTGCACAACAGCAACCCTGATATAATTTTACGTTTATCACACGGTATGCCAGATGAAGTTGTAAAAATGTTTGACGAGGAATTTAAAACGAATGATATTTGGAAACATTTTGACGCAGTAAAAAACGGTAAAGTGTATGATTTAGAGGAAGAGTTGTTTGGTACTACAGCGTCCTTAAAAGTGCCACAGGCTTTAGGACAGCTAATGGAAATCTTTTATCGTGAATAGTCATTAGAAAATGTCGCTCATATCGCAAGCATAGTCTTGCTATAGAGCGATCTTCTATTTAGTAGGGGATCACTTTGGGAGTGAATTGTACAAATAACATGACGGAATTTGAAAAGAAAAAGGAAATCTAATATGACAAAAAAAATTATAAGCTTTTCAATTGTAATTGTATTATTACTAGTTTCAACAGTTTATGCAGCAACAACAGGTAGCATTAAAATGGGGTTCTTTGAATTTATTGGTGCATTATTTGATAAAGAAAATAGTCAAATGGATGCTATCCGCGATTTGAGATTTCCAAGGATCATTGTTGCGCTATTTGCTGGTGCAGCACTTTCTGTTTCAGGGGTCCTGTTACAATCTGTGATGCGTAACCCGTTAGCGGATGCAGGTGTTATTGGTATATCTTCAGGAGCGGCATTTGTACAGCTCTTAATTATTTCTTTCTTTCCAACATTATTTTTTATGACACCTGTATTAGCATTTATAGGTGGAGCATTTGCCTGCGCACTCGTCTTTGCGTTGTCATGGAAGTCAGGCTTAAGTCCATTGAAGCTTATTTTAGTCGGAATTGCTATTAATGCAATATTCACTGGGTTAACAGAGGCTTTCATTAGTTTAGGTGGCTCATTGAATACTTCAGCTGCCAGCGTTGTAGGTTCAAACTTAACGATGCGTACATGGAAGGATGTATCAACAATCGTTACTTATGGTACTGTCGGATTAATAGCTGCCTTTGCGTTATATAGCTGGTGTAATCTCCTAGTATTACAAGATAAAACAGCGAAAAGCCTAGGCTTTCATGTAGCTCGTGCTCGTCTATTAATAGCTGCTGTTGCGGTATTATTATCGGCTGTTTCTGTTGTCGTAGCAGGGGTTATCTCGTTCGTTGGTCTGTTAGTGCCACATATTTCTCGTCGTTTAGTTGGGCACGATCATAAGGTACTCATACCTTTTACAGCTTTAGCTGGAGCATTATTAATATTAGTGGCAGATACGATTGGTCGCACAATTGCTACACCGATTGAAATACCAGCTTCAACCATTATGGCGATTATCGGTGGACCATTCTTAATATTCCTATTACGAAAAGAGTGAGGAGACATGGAAATACAAGATATTATCGTATCGCATGATAATACTCGAAATCATTTAGATGGAGTATCGACAATAATTCAAAAGGGCAAAATCACAACGATTATTGGTCCAAACGGCTGTGGAAAATCAACATTATTAAGTGTTATGTCCCGTAACAATAGGCCGATTTCGGGGAATGTATCATTAGAAAACAAGGATTTGGTACACTACAAGCCAAAAGAGTTTGCAAAAAAACTAGCAATTGTCTACCAACAAAATGATGTACCAAAGGATTTAACAATAGAAAAATTGGTGAGCTTAGGACGTTTACCGCATCATACAATGCTAAAAAGAAATGAAGAGGAAGATGCCAAAGCTATTGAATGGGCACTTGCTTGTACGAATTTACTAGAAAAACGAGATACCGATTTAGAAGCTTTATCAGGTGGGGAACGTCAGCGAGTGTGGATTGCTATGGCTTTAGCCCAACAATCAGAAATTTTATGTTTGGATGAGCCGACAACATATTTGGATATTTATTATCAAATTGAGTTATTGGAGCTTGTAAAATCATTAAATGAGGAGCATGGCTTAACAATCGTTATGGTGCTTCACGATATAAATCAGGCGATTCGCTATAGCGATCAGATCATTTTGATGAAAACAGGACAAATAATAGCTGAGGGAGCACCACGCGACGTCATTACTAGGGAAGTTATTAAAGAAGTCTATGGAGTAGAAGCAGTTTTCAATGAGGATGAGCTGCTTGGATTTTACATGGTCCCCCTTGGAATATAAATAGGTGATATGATGAAAAAATGGACATCTAAGTTTTTAACATTTATATATTTAGCTATATTCTTATACTCAGGATTTTCATTAGCCAAATACTTATACACGTACTATGAGACTTCAAAATCACTGGAAGAAGTACAAATAATTTATCAATCAACATTGGCTACTCTAGAAGATGAAGCTGTGGAAACCTCATCAACGCCTTTTACGATCCGTCCACAATTCAAAGATTTACTAACTGTCAATAACAATATTGTTGGATGGATTTCTACAGACGGGACAAAGCTCAATAATCCAATCCTGCAAGCTGAAAATAATGATTTTTATTTGAATCATAATTTTAAAGATCGAGAAAGCCGTGCAGGCAGTGTATTTATGGATTATCGTAATAATGTGCAGGATATAAACCGAAATACTATTTTGTACGGCCATGCCATGAAGAATAGTACGATGTTTGGGAGTCTTAAAAATTACTTAAATCAGCAATACGCAGATGAGCATCCTATCATTTATTTAGACACACTGTATGAAGGCTATGACGTTGAAGTCTTTGCTGCTTATGAAACTACAATTGATTTTTATTACATTGAAACAGAATTTAAGGGCAATGATGCTTTCCTAAAATTTTTGGACGAAATCCAAGCACGCTCTGCAATCGAAATGAATGTAGAGATTGGACCAGAAGATAAAATTCTTACACTATCCACTTGTAAGGATTCTGTCATGAGTAACGACCATCGTTTTGTCGTCCAAGGTAAATTAGTGAAACGTTAATAAGATAGGCAGTATCCTATTTCATTGGAGAGCTTCTTTTTATATAGCCAAAAGTAGTTAGTGTATTTCTGTAGTCGAGAGAAATCAGTCGGGTAGCCTATAGAACTGCTAAAGTAGAACTCGCTACCTGTGAAGAAAACGCTTGGTATTATTGATTTTAAAAAAACTTATTAAAAATTACTTGACGCAATAAACTTATTAATATATAGTAAGTTACATAAAGTAATCAATTACTTTTCGTAACTGTTATTAACTAAGATGTACGTAAGAAGTAACTACGAATGTTTAACCCTTTAAATTTTAGGGGACATAATTAATGTAGTTACTTCATATTTTATAATATATCTCGAATTCGAGATAAAAACAACCTAATTGGAGGAATTTAAAATGACAAAATGGAACATTGATTTAGGACACTCAGCAATTAATTTTCAAGTAAAACACATGATGGTATCAAAAGTAAAAGGTGTATTCGATACTTATTCAGCAGATATTGAAGCGGCAGATCTTGCAGATTTAACAACAGCAAACATTAGCTTTACAATCGATCCAGCTAGCATTAATACACGTAGTGAAGATCGTGATAATCACTTAAAAGCAGCAGATTTCTTCGATGCTGAAAAATATCCGACAATTACATTCAAGTCTACAAACATTGCAAAAAAATCAGATGATGAATATGCGGTTACAGGTGATTTAACAATTAAAGACGTAACGAAATCAGTAACATTTGATACTGAATTTAATGGTAAGGGTACAAATCCATGGGGCCAAGAAGTTTATGGCTTTGAATCTACAACATCAATCAATCGTGAAGATTTTGGCTTAACTTGGAACGCTGCATTGGAAACTGGCGGTGTTCTAGTTGGGAAAGATATTAAAATTACAGTTGAATTGGAAGTAAACCCAGCTTAATTTTGTAAATGTGCTCGTTTTCATATCGAGCACATTTTTTTTAGTTGATGATTTGTCAAATTAAGTGCAACAATTGCTCATTAAAAGCCTCGTTTGCAGTTTTCCAACCAAGACATTTTCTTGGTCGGTTGTTGATATA